>JAGQLO010000019.1:11338-19571 GCA_020429185.1 Candidatus Doudnabacteria bacterium | reverse complement strand
TCAGAAGATGGAGAGCGTGTGACAAACGCACACAACCATGTACGCGAAGGTGATAACGGTAAGTACAAGATCATCTCGATCGATGCCGAAGAGCACCGACTCGGCCTGTCGCAGAAGGCAATGCAGCCTGGAAACCAGACCGAAGAAGAAGTCTTGGCAGAAGTGAGTGAAGAAGACTTAAGCGCGAAGGAAGAAGAAATGAAGAAGGCGCGTCTTGAGAAGTTCGCTGCTGCTCGTGCTGCTGCTGAAGGCGACGACAAGGCAGAAGACACCAAGAAAAAGGCTCCAGCAGAAGAAGAACAGGAGTCAGAAGACAAGGAATAGTCCGCGTCTCACAACACAGCGCCATGCGGCGCTGTTTTGTTTTGCAAAAACCCTGTAGGCTCTTCGTATGGAAACGGGTCAGCAGAATCAACCAAAAACATACATTCTCGCCGTTTCGGGCGGGCCAGATTCGATGTACTTGCTCGATACGCAGGCAAGGCTTCGTGATCTGGACAGTCGATGCCTCGTTGTAGCCCATGTTGATTATGGACTGCGCAAATCTTCCGCAAATGATGCAGAGTTTGTGCAAGAGATGGCAATGTCGCGTGGAATTCCGTGCGAGGTACATACGGTTTCTGAGCAAGAGCGAAGTGCTCAGGGTGGGAATCTTGAGGCGTGGGCACGAGATGTGCGTTACGCGTTTTTTGAAGACGTGCGTACACGTTATGAGGCGGATGCAGTGCTAACGGGCCACAATGCAAACGACCAGGCAGAAACTGTGTTGATGCGGATGCTGCAGGGAACAGGATTGCGAGGGCTTGCTGGGATGCGCACAGAGCGCGGAACCGTTATGCGTCCGCTCCTCGCAACAACACGCCTAGAAATTCTGAGTTTTCTCGAATCGCACGATATTCTCTTTCGCACAGACGAAACGAATGCAGACACGACACTGTTGCGTAATAAGATTCGGCATGAAATTTTGCCGCGTCTTGAACGTGCAGATGGTACCGCTGTGCAGAAGCTCAACGAGCTCGCACTTGTAGCGCAGGAAGCAGTGGAAGATATGGAGCAGGTGTGCCAGACGTGGCTTGTACGCTACTCACAGGAGCTCCTTGGAGAGCAGGTATTGCATCTCCCTTCGTTCTTGCAGTTACCTTCTCACGTGCAACACGAAGTAGTGCGTACCATCTCTGGGTTGCGGGGACGAGATGGGAAAGAAGAGCAAGAACTTGTTCGCTTCCTGCACGAAGCAAAGACGGGAAGTCAAAAACCGCTTTCCAGTGGGTTGAACGTCAAAAAATATCGTGCTACGGTCGCGTTCACGAGCGCATCGGGAAGCGCGCAGAAAGCGCCCGTTACTACTCCTCAGCTATTGACGCATGAACGACCACAATCACAACCACGACGAGAAGCCAGAGAAGCCATCCGAACAGGACAAGGCTCCTTCGTCGACGGACTCTCAAGAGCAACGCAACGCGCCAAAGCCGCCAACCAACCTCGGTAACCGGCAGAGTCCTCAGCAACACGGCCCAGTACGGCCGCCAAAAGGAACGACGCGAAACATTTTGCAGCGATTTGGAGCCATCTTCCTCTTTGTGTTGTTGGCTGCCTTTATTTTTGCAAACTACACGCAGCCAGAACAGCTAGAAAGCGTGGCAATCTCTGACTTAGCAGGTGAAATTCAAGAAGGAAACGTCACAAAGATTACGGTTGAGGAAGATACACTTACGATCGAACGAAAGGACGATCTGCCAAAGCTTGAATCGCGCAAAGAGGTGGAAGCTGGACTGTCGGAAACACTTACAAACTTGGGCGTTACAGCGGAGCAGTTGCAAGAAGTGGAAATCGTGCAAACGGTTCCGTCAGGCGCAGCGTACTGGCTGACAAACTTCATTCTTCCCTACTTCCTTCCGTTCGTCTTGATTGGAGTGGTCTTGTGGTTTGTGGTGCGCTCGCTGCAACGAGGCAACAACAAAGCGATGTCGTTTGGACAGTCTCGCGCAAAGGAATACGAGACAAGCGAAAAGAACAAGGTCCGATTTAAGGACATTGCAGGCGTAGAGGAATCAAAAGACGAACTTTGGGAAGTTGTCGAGTTCTTGAAGAGCCCAAAGAAGTTCGAAGCGCTTGGAGCAGAGATTCCAAAAGGTGTGTTGCTGATGGGTCCTCCAGGAACCGGAAAGACATTGTTGGCCCGTGCTGTTGCGGGTGAGGCGGGCGCACCGTTCTTCCATATTTCAGGATCTGAGTTTGTGGAAATGTTTGTCGGTGTTGGTGCATCGCGTGTACGTGACTTGTTCACAAAGGCAAAGAAAGTCGCTCCTGCAATCATCTTTATCGACGAGATCGATGCGGTAGGTCGTCAGCGTGGCTCTGGATTGGGGGGTTCGCACGACGAACGTGAGCAAACTCTGAACCAGATCCTGACGGAAATGGACGGATTCGAACAAGGAACAAACGTTATCGTCATTGCAGCTACAAACCGTCCAGACGTATTGGACCCTGCGTTGTTGCGCCCAGGTCGTTTCGACCGTCAGGTCACGATCGGTCTGCCAGACAAGAAGGATCGTGTGAGAATTCTGGAGATTCACGCACGCAAGAAGCCGCTTGGGAGTGATGTAGAATTCGAACGCTTAGCACAACGTACCCCTGGATTTGCTGGAGCTGAGCTCAAAAACCTCATGAACGAAGCGGCAATTTTGGCAGCGCGTGCAGGTCGCAAGGAGATCTCAATGGAAGACTGCTTGGAGGCGATCGAGAAGGTTATGCTCGGACCCCAGCGAAAGAGCTTCCTTATGAATGATGAAGAGAAGAAGATTACGGCCTACCACGAAGCAGGACACGCTGTTGTGGGACACGTATTGCCAGGCTCCGATCCTGTGCAGAAGATCTCGATTGTGTCGCGTGGACGCGCAGCTGGATATACGCTCAACACTCCAGAGGAAGACACACACTTTCGTTCCAAGTCGCAGTTCGAAGACCAGCTTGCGATGACGCTTGGGGGATATGTTGCAGAATTGGAAATCTTCGGACAGCTCACGACAGGAGCTTCGAACGATCTTTCCAAGGCAACCAAGCTTGCGCGCAAGATGGTGACGGAATACGGAATGAGCGAGCTCGGTCCAGTCACGTTTGGTGAAAAGGACGAAATGGTGTTCCTCGGTCGTGAGATCGGTGAGCAGCGTGACTACTCGGAGTCGACGGCTGCCAAGATCGACGAGCAGGTGAAGAAGTTCGTCGACGAAGCGCGTGCGAAGGCCGAGAAGGTCGTCCGCGAACACCGCGACAAGATGGATGCGCTGGCAGACAAGCTCATCGAAATCGAGATTGTCGAGAAGGAAGAGTTTGAAAAACTCATGGCCACGTCTACATCTAAGTAGCGTCGCACATAAAAGAACTCCCCGCCGGGGGTTCTTTTATTGCCGGCTGCCGCCCGCTTCTTTAGACTGGCAGAAGCCCCCATAGCTCATCGGTTAGAGCAGGCGACTCATAATCGCTTGGTGGCAGGTTCGATTCCTGCTGGGGGCACCATTCGCGTACTGCAAAGGAATCTGTTTGCGCTAGGCGAATGAGAAACAAGACAAGGGGGTGTGTATGAAGACCCCCCCTTTTTTTTGTGTAGGTGTATGATGACCTCATCAGTCCATAAACAAGAATACCTATGAAAAAATTCTTGCTTGTGCCGAGCCTGCTCGCACTTCTTGTGGTAGGAGTAGCTCACGCACAAACGACAGAGGAAGAGTTGCCAGAGCCTGGAATGACACCGGCAAACCCATTCTATTTCCTCGACGAGTTCGGAGAGTGGCTTCGATTTAATCTCTTCACATACGACGACGAAGCAGAAACAGATCTATTGCTGGCGTATGCAGATGAACGTGTTGCGGAGTTGAAGGCAATGGACGAAGAAGGAACGCTGACGCCTGAGCAAGAAGAAAAAGTGCTCGAAAAATACCAGAAGTTGTTGATGGAGTTTGATAAAAAAGTGCAAGAACGCGAAGAAAAAGGTGAATCACGCGAGGATATTCAGCTTCGTCTTGTAGAGGCGCTGACAAAGCACGTTAATGTGCTCGACAATCTTGTAGAAGAAGAGGGCGACGAGCTGGAAGACGTGCGCGATGAGTTCGAAGATGACCTCAATGAAGTAGAGCACGAGTTTGAAGACGAAAAAGGTGAACTAGAAGACGAGAGTTCATTAAGTGAAGCACAGTTGAAGTTGCTGGCAGAAAGCAAAATAGCACAAGCCGAGCGTGAGATTGCAAAGGCGCAGCGGAAGATTGCAGAGCGTAAAGCAGAAGGAAAAGACGTTACGCTGGCCCTTGCAAAGCTAGAAGAAGCGCGTGCCTACCTTGCGGCAGCTGAGCTTGCCTACGCAGACGGCGAATATGCAGAAGCGCGTCAGTCAGCAAAGAATGCGAAGAAAGTGGCAAATGAATCACGCGAAGGTAAGTACGCAGAGTCGACATACCAAGAAGACGAAGAAGATGACCTCGATGGAGACGGTGTCGAGAACCATGAAGACGAGGATGACGACAACGACGACATTGACGATGACGAAGATCTAGACGATGACGACGACGGCATTCGAGACAGTAAAGACGATGACGATGACAACGACGGCGTTGAAGACGATCGTGACAACTCCAATGTCTCTGACGACAACATGACAGAAGAAGAAAAGCAGGCAGAGGAGCGTCGTGAAGAAGCAGAGAAGCAAGTAGAAGAGCAGCTTCGGGAAGAAGAAAAGCAAGCCGAAGAAGAGTTGAAAGAATCCGAATCAAACAGTGGTTCCTCACATAGCGAAGAAGAAGAGGAAGAAGAGGTTGAAGACGAGGAAGACGAAGAGGATGAAGTAGACAACTCGGGAAGCGGTTCCTCTGACGACGAGGAGGATGAAGAAGATGAGGAAGATCGATAGCAGAACATCTTCACTCACACAAAAGAAGCGCTCAGCGCTTCTTTTGTTTAGAGACGTCTTGCTCCCTCCGGATCTGTTGCAACAGGCAACGGGTAGATGTGCGCGTCCTTCCAGGCGCACTCGATGTGCGTAGTCTTTGTGGGGTCGAACAGAAGGGCAATGCCAATATCTCCTCCGCCAGCACCGGAAAGCTTTCCAGCAGCTCCGTATTGCTCCGCAATGTCTGAGAGCAGTGTTAGTTCTGGAGTTTCGATTGAGATAGCTGTGGCATGGCCAAGCTGCTGAAGGGCTTGGCGATCAGTGAGCAGTGCGTTGATCGTACAAACGACATCTCCTTCTCGTAATGAAGCAATGGCGTCTTCAGTGGAAGACACAATAGCGTCGAGCGCAGCCTGAGCGTCAGGATTTCCTGCTTCGAGTGAAGTGTAGAGCTCTTTGATCATGGAGGAGGTAGAAGCTCCCTTTCCTACAAATCCAACAAGAATGGTGGGCACGAGTGGAAGAGAAAGTCGCTTTAGCTCAAGGAGCGGCCAGTCCCGTGTAATAAGATCAACGATCGATTTAATGGTCTCTAGTTGCGCAGACAACCAATAACGATCTGGTGCAACATAGCGCACAAATCCGCCTAGAACAGATGTGGCAATGTCATATCCGGAGCCTACTTTTCCCTGGGCTTGAAAATGCGCAATCGCAGCAAGCTTATACAAACGCAGCCTGTCTGCTGACGAGTCAAAATCAATCGCATCGAATGCAGAAAGAAGAGCACCGGTCATCGCAACGGTTGCCGCCGAAGAGCTTCCAAATCCGACCTTCTCTCCGTTGTGGGAGGTGCCGTCAATGGATGAGGTGGTCTTGAGGTGAAGGGGTTCAATGGTGTGCCCAGATTCTTCGAGATATCGAAAGACAGTAGAACAAACCGCTTCTACGAACGGAAGGTCAGCGTCAACGGTCACAACTCCATCTTGATAGGCCAGGACAACATCAACAAAGTCCAGTGCGCTCACGCGAAATGCCTCAGAGGACTCAACAGAGGCAATGACATGACGGTTTACGGCCATGGCGAGACATGGTGCACCAGGCATGAGGACTCCCCACTCTCCGGCAATCATGAGTTTACCGGGGGCTTGGACGGAAGCAGATTGCATTAGAACAAATGTTCAGAAAGAAGCGTAGGATCTGGGCCAACCGAAGATACGACCACTTCTTGTACTCCAGAGACGGCGCTAACTGCGGTAGAAATCGCTTCTACATCATGTGCGAGGCAGAAAATCTTCACCTGGGGGCCGGCGTCCATGGTGATGTACCCTTCAAACTCCCCTGTCTCACGAGCGGCCCAGATAGTATTGATGACCTCAACAGACGCGGGAGCCATGTACAGAATTGGTGGGTTGGTCGAAAGCATGGTGGCGTGCAGTTGTGCAAAGCTCGACTCAGCAATCTGACCGAGTGTGGTGAAATCCTTTGCGGCAAGTGCTTGTTTCATGGCAGCGACATCCAAAGGTGCCTGTTGCTTCCAGCCTTCGTATAGCGGACTGGTGGCAACCGTTTGCTTCATGCCGGCACGCGAGGCAACCTTCTTCTGTTTTTTCGAAACAATACAGGCAACCACGCGGAATTCTGGCCACTCGTCTTGTTCTACAAGCTGCTCGGCAAACGAGTCAGAGCCGTCATTTTGTGTACCGGCGTGCCACTGTGCGAATCCGCCAAAGAGCGAACGAGATGCCGAACCAGAGCCCATACGAGCTAAGATCGAAAGTTCTTTGGATGAGACGTTGAGTCCGGCGGCAGCTGCGGCAGCCATCACAAATGCAGCGGTACCAGAGGCAGAGGAAGCGAGTCCTGCGGCCGTAGGAACATCATTCTTTGAAACGGCGCGCATACTTTCGGCAACTCCGGATTGTTCTCGAATATGGCTCAATGGAGCCAAAAGTCGGTCGAATTCCTTTTCGCCTGCACGGAATATCTCACCGTCTAACTCAAGAGAATCCTCTTCAAAGACATCAGAAAACTCAACGCTGGTAGTGGTAAAAAACGCATCTAATGTTACCGACAAACTGTCGAAATAGGGCAAAATTAGCGCCTCATCTCGCTTTCCCCAGTATTTGGCCAACGCAATGTTTGCGTGAGCTCTGGCAGTAGCTTTCTTCATTGAACTGAAGGGTATCGCTACAATACAAACATGTCGAAAGCTACACACAGTCAAACAACACAGGAAGCACTCGAGGCGCTGAGTGCAGACGCGGTAGACGGATTATCGCAAGCGCATGTTGCGGAGCGTCAGGAGCGTTATGGAAAAAACCTCTTTCCACAAAAAAAGCCAACGCCACAACTTATTCTGCTGTTGAGGCAATTCAACAACCTCTTTACCTACGTGTTGGCGGCAGCAGCCGTTCTTTCGTTTGCGCTACACGAGATTGTCGATGGAAGTGTCATTGTGGCGTCGATCCTCATCGATGTGATCATCGGATTTGTTCAGGAGCGGAAGGCACAGAAGACGATTGAACATCTCAAGCGCATTATGCGCATTGAGGCGACCGTCACCCGATCTGGTGAAACGCATGTGATCGATGCAGAAGAGCTGGTGCCGGGCGATATTGTCTTGCTGAAGGAAGGCATGAAAGTGCCGGCGGACGTGCGGTTGATCGAGGCAACGCGTCTACTCGTGATCGAGCAAGCGCTCACAGGTGAGTCGCAGCCAATCACGAAGAATGCAGAAGATGTGCTCGATGAAGAAGCGGGAATCGGAGATCGTCACAACATGGCGTTCATGGGAACAACAGTGGCTGGCGGTGTGGCAACAGCCGTAGTGACAGCAACAGGTGCAGAGACAGAGCTCGGTAAGATTGCGGACTTAGTGCAGGAAACAGAAGACCGAAAAACACCACTACAAAAACGACTCGCGAGTGTCGCACGCTGGATAGCGGTTGTTGTGGGGATTCTTGTGGTGATCGTCATGATGCTTGGTATTCTTTCTGGTCGTCCGTTGGGAGAGATGGCCGTCTTCGCTGTGGCACTGGGCGTCAGTGCGATTCCAGAGAGTCTCGTTGTGGAAATCACGATTATTCTAGCGCTTGGAATGCAGCGTATGCTGAAGCGCAAGGCAGTCGCACGCCAACTCGTGGCTGTAGAAACACTCGGGTCAACAACAATTATCTGTAGTGACAAGACGGGAACGATTACCACTGGTGAGATGGTTGCAGAGAAAATTGTGACGCCAACAGGGACATGGGATGTGCGAGATGGAATGGCAAAACTGGAACAACGCGAACTAACGAATGCACTACGCGTAGCTGCGCTTTGTCATGACATCACCATCGAAAACCCACATGACCA
>JAGQLO010000019.1:0-11238 GCA_020429185.1 Candidatus Doudnabacteria bacterium | reverse complement strand
GAAACAACATCCAGGAGCACCCACAATTGAACTGAATGAAGGAGAACAAGAGGGATATGTCTTGTTCGGTCTTGCGGCATTGCGAGATCCAATACGAGACGGTATTGCAGAAACGATCCGCATCTGTGCCCGTGCAGGAGTAGATGTGCGAATGGTAACTGGTGACCATGCGAACACGGCAATGGCGATTGCGAAGGAGGTAGGTATTTGTTCAACCGAATCGTGTGGGATACTCACAGGGAAGGAGTTTTCGAAGTTGGCAGCACACGAACTCGATGAGCGTATCGCTCAAGCAAAGGTGTTTGCCCGCATTGCACCAGAAGACAAACTCCGCATCGTACGAGCTCTACAGGCACGCGGAGAAGTAGTAGCGATGACGGGTGATGGTGTAAACGATGCTCCTGCGCTGAAAGCAGCCGACATTGGAGTTGCAATGGGATCAGGTACGGAAGTAGCAAAAGAGGCGTCGGACTTGGTGCTACAAGACTCAAACTTCCAAACAATTGTGGGAGCGGTTGAAGAAGGACGGCACAGTTTTCGTGTGCTACGACGTGTCATTATGTATCTCCTCTCAGATTCGTTCTCGGAGGTGCTTCTCATTGTGCTGGCATTGGTATTGGGGCTTCCAACTCCGTTGATCGTGGCGCAGATTCTTTGGATTAATCTGATTGATGACGGCATTATCGACACGGCACTCGCCTTCGATCCGAAGGATGATGATTTGATGGATCAACCTCCAATCAAGACAAACGAACGACTGTTGTCGCGACGCATGATCGGCATGATGGCGTTAATCAGTATCGTGTCGGGGGTGGGATTACTTGGGTTGTATTGGTGGATGGTGAACGCGGGGTTCGGCGTTGAGCACGCACGAACAATTGTATTCTCAACGCTCGCCATCGACTCATTGATCTACGTGTACTCTGTTCGCCACCTCGACAAACCAATTCTCAATGAGCATCTGTACTCAAACAAATTTCTCTTTTGGTCTGTCGTCGGAGGAATTAGTCTTCAAGTGGCAGCGGTATACGTCCCCTTCTTGCAGCGCATTCTTGGAACGGTTGCGCTCAGTCTTGCGGACTGGGGCATTATTGCTACAACAGTACTGGTACTCATTCTGATTATTGAGCTGGCAAAGGCGCTGTTGATCTCTGAGCGGAAGCGATAGCGCGAAAGACATCCACAGTGGCAATGCGTGGTTTGTGGCCTATACTAGCGCAAACAACGTATGCTCACTTTTCTTACAGAACAAGCAGGAATCTTTGTGCTCCTTCTCGGAGCGCTCGTGGTTGGACTCGGTGTTTGGGTGTATTTGTTACAACGCAAACTTGAAGGACGTGAATCACATCACGACCAGGTGATTCGCGCAGTCGAAGAAGAAGGAATCGAAGGTGTGTTAACCAGCCAGGCACGAGATATCAAGCGTCTCACGCATGACGCAACAGAACTGTACGGAGTTGCGGAAAGTATGAACGCACGTGTGGCGTCTGCGCTGAGTCGTATTAGTGTTCTTCGCTTCAATCCGTTTAACGATGCCGGCGGGAATCAAAGCTTCACGTGCGCACTTCTCGACGAGTATGGCAGCGGTCTTGTGATTTCAAGTCTGCATCATCGTTCAAGTAATCGCATGTACGCCAAGCCGATCGTGAACGGTCAGTCTGAATTCCCTCTTTCACAAGAAGAGCAGCAGGCGATTCAAGAAGCAATGATGTCTGTACGTCCAACGTCGGTCCCTCAAGAAGATGTACAGCAAGAGCATGTGCAAGAATCTGTGAACTAGTAATCTATTCGTATGGCTATCTTCAATTCAACCGACGCGACTTCAAAGGAGAACGAACGATCAGACAGTTCGTTTCGAACACCTTCAATGAATGGGCCTGTGGCGAGTGACACGGTGGTAGGAACGTCAGTCTCGCTCGAGGGGGAGTTCACGAGTAACGAGAATATTGTCATCCATGGTCAGGTGCGTGGAACGGTTTCAACAGAACAGGATCTCACGATTGGCGAGTCTGCCGAAGTTCATGCAGATGTATCAGCAGAAAACATTACCGTCTCCGGGCTCGTTGAGGGTACTGTGCGTGCAACAGGACGACTTCGTTTAACAGCAACAGGACGCGTGAAGGGAGATGTGAGTACAAAGAGTCTCGTGGTAGAAGAGGGTGCAGAAATAACCGGACAGTTTTCCATGGGTTCGGACGCCTCTTCTACAAAAGTGGCGGAAGTACTGAGAGGCCAAAAAGACGAGAAGACAGAAAAGAAACGTGAAACAACGGCAGAGCGCGATGCATCTGCAGAAGATGCGATTGAAAAGCTTGTTCCAGAAGGGATCTAATAAGCAAAAAAGAAAACAGCGGTGCTCTCGGAGAGGGCGCCGCTTTTTAGTGCGCGTGATCGTGATCGCGATCATGCTCATGCGAGTGTCCTTGCATGTACATAAGGCGATACCCGCACCACAGGATGACAGCCGCGCCATCGAAGACCATGATCTTCTCAAGGGGCAAATAGAGCGCGCCTGCTGCCGTCGCGGCGGCTATGGCCCACGCTCCCATGTCTCCAATGAAGTGCTCTGCGAGAACGTGGATGCTGTGAGGTCCTTCCTTCGCAGCATGGCGCATGTAGTGCCACATTAGCCCATTTGCGATCAGGCCAAAGAGGGCAAACGGCAACAGAAGGCCTGGAAACGGCTCATAGTGAGCATTTCCGCGCCACAGCATCACGCCAGCACCGATGGCGGCATACAGGTAGCCTACGGCCACAACCCACAACAAGAAGCGCTGTAGGCCGGGCCGCGTGGAGAACATGCGTGCCGCTAGGAAGAGGACGAGCGCATCAGTGAAGTCGTGCGGGACCTCCGACTGCACGACATAGGAGGAAGTCATCCAGCCTACGAACGCGCCGATCAGGGCGAACAGAAGGTTCGTTAAGGAGGTCAGGTACGTGAGTCGCACAGCGCTCGCGCTGAGCGAAGAACGTGCGTGCTGAGACATTCGTGTCTCCTTCAGAAAAAAGGACAGCCTAGGACAGACGCACGAGCATCTCATGAAGAAGGAACATCATCAACAGGACAGCATTGCTTACGTGATGGGAGATAGATACGCTAGTTCGTTATGTACTACTTCGTTTACGATGCGATTACGACGAAGCGACGCTTTGAGCGGCGCGTGAGCCAGATTGTATTGAATGTGAACGACTTGGAGTTGCCACACGACAAAGCGTTGGTGACCTCGCTCAATACAGTGGAAGCACTGGTTGAGGAGGCGCTGGAAAAGGATGTGTTTGATACGGTGATCGCTGTTGGAAATGACCGCACGGCAAGATCAGCGATGAACGCTATCCTGCGTCATCGGGCGCAAGCACATCAGCATCGAAACGTGTCCTTTGGATTTATTCCGATACAAGATTCTGGCATAGGAAGAATGCTTGGCATGCCAATAGGAGCAGAGGCAGTGCCAATCATTTCGAGACGCAGGCAAGAGGCGCTCGATGTCGGACGTATGAACAAGGGGTTTTTTGTGGGCTCGGTAGTGATTCGCTCAGCAGCAAGGTTTGACGAGGCGAAAAAATGGAGTCATCGGATTCTGCATGGGCGCGAACTGCAGCCGGTACATGTTCGTATCGACGTAAATGGCCTGATTGTTGAGACAGATGTCGCCTACCTCGCTATTTCAAATCTGTTGGCTGAAGACGAGCGCGCGAAGATTGAAAAGCAGTTTCGGGTGCAGCTGCCTCGTTCAACACCACAAGATGGAACACTGCAACTCGCCATTCTTGGAACAGAGCGAAACGCAAACGATCTGACCGTCTTTCATGCAACTGAATGCATGGTTGAAACAGATGAGAACGTACTTGCTGATATTGATGGTGTAGAGCTGCGTCAGCACGTATTTCGTTTCTCCCTGGAACCAAGTACGTTAAACGTGATTATTGGCCCAAATCGGGAGTTCTGAATCTAAATGAGCGTTGACAAATCGCTCTATCAACGTACTCTGGTGGGAGTTCGCTTCTCTGAGCCAAAAACGGATGCTGGTGGCATGCGGAAGTAGGTCAATAAGCGCCCGTTTTTACCTTTTGTTAGCCGAAAAGCCCGATGAATCTCAATGTTCTCGCAAAACGCCTAGATGTCAGCAAACGTGATCTGTTTAAGTTGCTCGATGAGCATGGCGTTCGTGTACGGCGAGGAACGAACAAGCTCTCGGACAGAAAGGCAAAAGAGTTTATCAAGAAGGTTGAGGGGCAACGCGACGCGAAAGAAGAAGCAATCAAGCGGGCAGAAGAAGAACGTCGAAAGGGGCTTCCCTCCGAAATTACGGTGCCTGAGGTCGTAAAAGTGAAGGATTTGGCAAAAGAGATGACGCTCTCTATTAATGAGCTCATTCAGTCATTCATCAATAATGGTGTGATGGCTACGTTGAACGACGAAGTTGACTTTGAAACTGTTGAAATCATTGCCGACGAGTTTGGCATGAAGGTAAAGAAGGCAGAGCAGACAGGTGAAGAACTTGCGGAAAGCCAAGGAGTACGAAAAGCGCTTGAAGAAGAGCTTTCTAAGTCTGATTCAAAGAAATTGAAGGAACGGCCTCCTGTTGTTGCGGTGCTTGGGCATGTGGACCATGGAAAGACATCGCTTCTCGATGCAATCCGCAACACAGAGGTGGCTTCTGGTGAATCTGGAGGTATTACACAGCATATTGGCGCGTACCAGATTAAGCACAACGGAAAACGCATTACATTCTTGGATACGCCAGGGCACGAAGCCTTCTCAGCTATGCGTGAGCGTGGCGCACGTGTTACAGACGTGGCTATTTTAGTGGTGGCAGCAGACGACGGCGTGCAGCCACAAACAATTGAGGCAATTTCATTCATCAAAAACGCTGGCGTGCCGATTGTGGTCGCGATCAACAAGATCGACGTTCCTGGTGCCGATCCACTTCGTGTGAAGAAGGAGCTCGCAGATCACGATGTTCTTACGGAAGAATGGGGTGGAAAGACGATTAATGTAGAAGTATCGGCAAAGATGGGCACGAACATCGACGAATTGCTCGAAATGATCTTACTTGCAGCCGAAGTTGAAGAACTGAAAGCAGATCCAAACGTTCCTGCTGTTGGAACGATTATCGAATCGCATCTCGATCCAGGAAAGGGAGCTGTAGCGACGGTATTGGTGCAGAACGGAACACTCCATAAGAGTGATCCATTTGTGGCAAGTGGCATGATGGGTTCAATTCGAACGTTGGAAGACGATCTCGGGCACAGCTTGGATCACGCAAAGCCCGCAACGCCTGTTCGCATTACAGGGCTGCCACAACCGCCACATGTAGGTGATATCTTGCAGGCTTTCGAAACAAAGAACGAGGCGAAGGCGAAAGTGTCACAGTTGCAGAAGATGGGTGTGTCACGTGGTCGAGCGAAGTCTGCAAACGAAGATGAAGATACGCGCAAGCGTCTAAACATCATGGTTAAGGCCGACGTACAGGGATCTGTGGAGCCTATTATTGAAGCGCTTTCGAAGATTCCTACGGAAGAGGTTTCCTATGAAGTCGTGAATACAGACGTGGGAATCGTGACAGAATCTGATGTGCTTATGGCTGCATCGACAGGTGCGGTCTTGTACGCATTCAATACGCAGATTCCTGCGTCTGTTGAGAAGTTTGCTGATACCGAAAAAGTACAAGCAAAGGAATTCAAGGTAATCTACGAACTCGTTGAAGATGTTCGAGCCACGCTGGAACAGATGCTCGACGCTGAGACGATCACGAAGAAGACGGGAGAACTCGAAGTACTTGCCATTTTCCGGGTAGAGAGAGGAAAGAAGCGCGCGGTCATTGGGGGGCGTGTTACAGAGGGGACGCTTACAAACGGTCTCCAGGTAAAAATCATGCGAGGTGAAGGTGAGGAGGCCGAAGAAATTGGCGAGGGGGAGATCAGTAACCTTCAAAAGAACAAGATTAACGTGAAGGAGTTGGGAGCTGGAGCAGAAGGAGGTCTACAGCTCAAAACGGACGCGAAAATCGAAGAGGGCGACAAGCTCTCGGCGTGGAAAGAAGAAAAGAAGGAACGAACACTGACACTCAACGCCTAAACACAAAACAGCCCTCAGGGGCTGTTTTGTTGTACACATGGTCGCGTTGTGACAACTCCTGACATACTCCTCTTGGCAGCGGCAATCGTTCCGATTATGCTTGCTCGTTCAACTACATCTATGAGTCTCCCCCACAATCAAACAGAGGGTACACGCATGAAGCGTCTAGACAGCCTTCTTCAGGAAGAAGTTGGTCAGGCAATTATTGCTGAATGTGACATGCCCCTAGGTACACTTGCATCCGTAACACGCGTCGAAACGTCGCCAGATGTGGCGCATGCCCGGGTATTTGTGAGTGTATTGCCAGAGGAACAGTCATCAGAGGTGATGGCGACGCTCGAAGAGAATATCTACGACCTGCAGCAAATCCTGAACAAACGTCTTCATCTCAAAAAGGTTCCAAGGATTGAATTCTTTCTCGATCGATCCGAGTCGCACGCAGCACGCGTGAACGAATTGATCGAAGAAGAACGTCGTGCGCATCACGAACATGACGCCAAGTGATATCCAGTTGAATCGACTCCTGTATTACCTCCAGCGCGCACCTCGCATTGGGATCTTGTCGCACAAAAACGTCGATGGGGATTCGCTCGGAGCGCAGCTCGCGCTTGCACATGGATTTCGAGCGCGTGGCACAAGTGTGTATTGTGGAAACCTTGGAACAATTCCAAAGAAACTACAATTTCTGCCTGGCGCAGAGATGGTTGAGGAGCTTTCTACCCGTGAAGACGCGGAGAAGTTCTTTGCCTGCTGTGACTTGTTGCTAGCGGTCGATACGGGCGACTACGGAATGACGGGCCTGTCGGAGATTGGAGTGGAACCAGAACACATCCCAGTGCCATTCGTGAACATTGATCACCACGCTGACAACCCAGGCTATGGCCTGATAAATGTGGTAATTCATGATGCATCTTCGACTGCGGAGATTGTGGCAAACATCTTTGATGGGCTTGGAATCTCGCTGACTCCAGAGATAAGCACGTGCCTGCTTCTTGGCATTTTCAACGATACAGACAGTTTTAAGAATGCGAATGTGTATCCCTCCACACTTGAGCTTACCTCTCGCCTGATCGCTGCAGGGGCAAACATGCATAACATCGCAATGAATTTTCTGCGTGACAAAACAGTGGGAACGATGCGCTTGTGGGGCGAGGTTCTCTCGCGTGTCCATGAGAACGCGGAATTGGGTGTTGTGAGTACAGTGGTGACACTGGAAGACATTGAGCAGTACGAAGCAACGCCTGAGGATCTCGAAGGAATCGTGAATTTCTTGAATAGTATCCCAGATGCTCGAGCGGCCCTTCTGCTTTCCGAGCGAGAAAAAGGCATGATTAAGGGAAGTTTGCGTACCTTGCACGACGATGTAGATGTGTCTAAGATTGCCCGCCTTCTTGGGGGCGGGGGTCACAAGAAGGCAGCAGGATTTGCGATTCCTGGACGTCTCGTTCAGGATGGAGAGAAGTGGTACATTCAAGACGATGTGGCACTTGCAGCAGCGTAAGAGATTTCACACGACAGCATGAACTCATTTCTCCCATTGCGGGGATTTCTCTCTATCTTGTCTGATTACACCGCACTTGAGGCGGTACTTGTGGTGCTCGACATTTTGATCGTGGCAACGCTGTTGTATATTGCCTTTCGCTTTATTCGTGGTACGCGAGCATCGCGCATTGTGGCAGGACTCGCTGTGGTGGTCCTCGTGGCCCTAGTAGGTCGTATTTTGCGCCTCGATACGTTGAACTGGCTGCTGACACACCTTACGACACTTATTTTAGTCACGATTCCTGTGGTATTTCAGCAGGAACTTCGTCGTGGGCTCGAGCGGATTGGGCGCACAGGACTCGGTCTGAAGAGTTTTAAGTTGTCACGTCGTGAGCGTGGTCAGGTCATTAATGAGCTTCTTAAGACAGTGCGTACGCTCAAGGCGAATAATGTGGGTGCTCTAATCGTGGTGCAGAGGCAGACAGGACTTGGAACGATTGCGGAATCTGGTACTCGCCTCGATGCAGCTCTTTCTACAGAGTTGCTATTGAACATCTTTACACCAAAAGCGCCGTTGCATGACGGAGCTGTAGTCATTCAGGCAAATCGCGTGTTGGCGGCGGGAGTCCTGCTTCCCCTTTCCGAAGAGACCTTTTCTTACGAGCATGGTACCCGACACCGAGCTGCGATGGGCATTACAGAGTCTTCAGACGCGTTTGTGCTTGTGGTATCTGAAGAGCGTGGATGTGTTTCACTCGCTGTAGACGGTGTGTTGCACGAGAATCTTTCTGCGGAAGAGCTTGAGGAACGTCTACAAGAATTGATGCCTTCAACAAACTAGTATGACGTTTCTTCAACGAGCAACGAGTCGTACAGGTCTTGCAGTACTAGCATTGGTTTGTGCCATCGGACTCTGGATTTTTGTGATCAATGACGGATTTCGTGCAGGATTTTTAGATCGAAATCTTGAGATACAGGCATCAAACGTACAAGAAGGACTAGCGCTCTCAGAAGCATTGCCTGACGTGTCCGTACAGGTGAAAGCTCCAGCAGATTTGTGGGCCGAGTTCCCAGATGATGAGCTGTCCGCTTCTGTTGACCTTGAGGGGTTAGGTATTGGGACACATGAAGTGCCCGTGGAGATCTCAGTACGAAATCCACGCATTATCGTGTTGGAGCGTACGCCTGAATTTGTGCAGGTGCGTATTGATCAGGTCACAACCATCGAGAAAGAGGTTGATGTAGAAGTTTCAGGAAACGTTGCAGAGGGATTTGTGACAAAAGATCCAGAGAAGGCAATCGATCGTGTAGAGCTACGAGGCGCATCCGGTGCTCTCTCACGTGTGGCGCGCATTCTCGCAACAGTAACGCTGCAAGGTGAGGAAGAAGAAGTGCGACATCTTGCTCCACTTGTGGCGCTCGACAGTAATAACAACCCCGTAGAGGGCATCCTGGTGAATCCTGGAACAGTAGAAATCCGCATTCCTGTAGAGCGCGAGCAAACAGTAAATACTGTGCGCATTGAGCCTCGAACGTCTGGAACGCTCCCAAGTGGGTTTACACTCACGGGCGTGTCTACAAACCCCTCTACGATTGAATTAGAGGGGACACAAGAGGCTCTTGCAGCAATCGATGTGGTACCAACGCAGGCGATCGCACTGGAAAACGTGCGTGAGTCCTACGAACGCGAGGTTACACTTGAGCTTCCTGAGGGTGTCACCGTCAAAGATGATCGCAGGGTCATCATGCGCATTGAAATCGCGCAGCAACAAGCAACGCGCAGCATTGTGGCAAACATTGAAACAAAAGACGTGCCAAATGGCCTTGAAATCACGTCACTGTCCCCTAGTTCTGCCGCGCTGACTGTGGCAGGAAACAAGCTAACGGTAGACGGTCTAGATCCTGCAGGGGTGCGCATTGTGCTTTCCTTGACCGGCAAGGTAGCGGGCACGTATGATCTTCCTATTGCAGCAACCGACGTACAGTTGCCAGGAGGTGTTACACTCTCTTCGGTGGACACGCGTAGCGTCCGCGTTGTTCTAGAACAAAAGTAACCACTCACACTACGTATGAATCTCATCCCAACCGTCATCGAAAAGACGAACATGGGCGAGCGCGCCTTCGACATCTATTCACGTCTCTTGAAGGAGCGCATTATCTTCCTCGGTGGTCCCATTGATGACTCTGTAGCAAACACTGTTGTGGCACAGCTACTCTTTCTCGAGGGCGAAGACTCTGACAAGGACATTAAGTTGTATATTAACTCTCCTGGTGGGTCGGTATCGGCAGGATTGGCCATGTACGACACGATGAACTACGTGAAACCAGACGTTTCAACCATTTGTATTGGAATGGCAGCCTCGATGGGAGCCTTCTTATTGAGCTCTGGGGCAAAGGGAAAGCGATTCGCGCTCCCAAATGCCGAGATCATGATGCACCAGGTTCTGGGTGGTGCTCAGGGACAGGCCTCAGATATTGAAATCACAGCAAAGCAGATCTTGAAGTTGAAGGATAAGCTGAACAAGATTATTGCTGAGAACACAGATACGCCATACGAGCAGGTAGTGGAAGACACAGACCGTGACTTCTACATGACGGCAGACGATGCCAAGAAATACGGAGTGATCGATAAGATCGTGAGGTCCGCTCCGGTAACTGTACCAGTAAAAAGCTAGTTCCCTTGCGGTCCGAGCCGAGATATGAGAAAACGACCCGGACCTCCGGGTCGTTTGTTTAGAAAACTATGGCAACCAATAGCGCGAAACAACAGGCAAAAAAAATCGCTTCTGGAGCCAAGAAGGCTGGCCAGGGCAGTCTTGTGATGTTGATCGTGGGCGTGTTTGGAACGCTGTTTGTGTTGTTTCTCACGCTTCTGGGAGTGAGAAAGGGGCATATGGCTCGCAGTGCACGAAAGAAGCGACAAGACCGCAAGAAGAAGTAGAAATGGGAACTGGCAAAGCGCGACCCAGGGGTCGTGCTTTTTACAGTAAAAGAAAAAAGCCACACTCCGACCTCAGATGAGGTGGGGTGGCAATCTATAGACGTGTCAGCGGGCGACCACTGACGGATCGCGCAGCCGCGATTGGCGGGCAGCAGCAGCGCGACACCCAGCCGGGTCAGCGGCATATGCGTGCTGCTCGGCGTGAGTTGCGATGCCCAGTTCGACGGCCAGCACGGTGCGCTGGGCGCCAGTCGCGATCTCGCCGAGGCGCTGACGCGCCAGCCGCTCTGCACGTTCACGTTCCTGATTGGTCTGTGCGCTCATTCGAGTCTCCTCAAGGTGCGAAAACCAAAACGCGATTCTCTCCATGGATTCGCGTTCAGCCCGATACATTGATCAGGACGATCGGGAGTATGACACCATCATATATACCGGTCAATCCATCCCCACCTCTTGCCAGCTATCCACAGGCCTGATACCGTCCCTCAAGACTGATTGATCGATATTTGAACGGCGTTCGGATGCTCTGGTTGTCGCCGCGGATTGACTCCCATGAATTCCCTTAAACTAGCGAAAAATCGCCTCTAGGGACCTCACTGCGTCTACGCGCGGTCGACTTCATTTACACAGAACACGCCCGAACGTCTTGTAACCATAAGACGTATGACAATTGGAATTGGCATCGTCGCGCTGCTACTTGGAGCTGGTCTTGGCTATGTAATCCGCCAAATGATCG
>JAGQLO010000018.1 GCA_020429185.1 Candidatus Doudnabacteria bacterium | reverse complement strand
CTGCCGTGTCTGCAGAAGCGTCATAGTTCTGCACATCAACCCCAAGGCGGCTGCGCTCAACATGTCCTACGATTTCTTTCGTGAACTCGATGGGTGGGTTCACCTCAACGTTCAGTTGCGCACTTGCGCTGTTTTCTGTTGCCGGGTCTACAAGATTAATCGTAACAGAGTGCTTTTCACACGCATTCACGACATCACCATTTGAGAGTGGATCGTCTACATTGAAGAAGAAGAATCGTTTTCCTGCACCAGAAGCCTCTTCCTGGTACGTACCATTTAGGAACCAGTTATACTCGAGTGTTGTCTCGTCTGCATCAGAAAGCACTGCAATTGCGTTCATACGAATACGCTCCTGCCCAAGTCGACCCGTCGTTTTTGTCGTCACCACATCTGGTTCTTGATCGAGTTTTACTTCAAATCCTTTACTTGGAGAAAGTTGAAGCTCTTCTTCAAAGTCGATACGCACGTACTTTCGTGAATGGAGTTCCGTGTAGCGACTTGGTCGTGGAAATCCACCTTCGAGGCCATTTTGTGGCAGTGGGAACGAATCTAGCTGAGCTGTGCGCCACTGAGAGTTCAGCGTAAACGCGTGCATATCGATGTCGTAGGATTCTCCTACCTTCTTATCGACTGGGAACGTCAAAGAGTTTTGCTGCTGACCAGCAATATCTCGACAGTCTGAAACATCATCACCGTCCGTGTCGGCTGAAAGTGGATCCGTTCCAAACGTGTACTCCTCAAGGTTTGTACATCCTGTTGGATCATCACTTCCATTCCACTCCCCCATTCCGAGCACCGTGGCATTTCCAAACCCTGCTGTTCCAGCATCTACACGGTCTTGTGGGATAGAAACGTATGGAATACCAAGCTGCCAAGCGAACGAATATGGGTTTACTGCTTGAAGAATGTCGTAGCTATTTGGGTCGTTCACATACCCAACAGGCTGGTTTGGCTGCGCTTCCGTTGGCTGGAATGGACGGAGCCGCACACCAGCAACAAGGCTCATTTCATCGTAATCGAATCCCCAATCCCATCCATCGCGGTCTGGGTCGTCTTGTGGTCGTACCAAGCGCAACACTTCTTCCCGTACAACTGGGTACACCTTTTCTGCCAGAGGAACATCGCGCGCCTCTTCTCCTCGCTCTGAGATTGGTCGAATACGGCCACTAAAGTAGCGTACCTCCCACTCATCATCGAGACCGTCGTTGTCCGTATCTACATTTGGAATACGGCGGAAATAGCTCCAGTTATCTGCATCAAATGGCGGATACTGTGGACGCGTTTTGGAAAGATCTGGATACGCAGGAATTGCCTTTGTATCTTCATCACCAACAACGCCGCCAGTAAATTCCCCTGTCTTAAATCCACCTAACTCGTTCAGAAACGCTGAATCACAAATTGCATATCCATTTTCTGGAACCTCAATGCGACCGTATTCGTTTTCGAGTGAGCGCTCCCCGTCTTTAATCACCAGTCGGTCTTCTGAACCCGCTCCAATGTGGGTAAATGGAATCTTGTCGATACACCAAGTCGTATGAAATTCATTCACATCTCCGTAGTTTTCTGGAATCGACACGAGCGTGACATCACGCCCAGGAGACACGAGTCCTTCTGGCGTTACCTGCATACGCACAGATGGCTGCTCAGAATCTTCTGCCACAAATCCTCGAATACCACGCACGTCGTCTTGACTGACACTCGCCCCATCATCATCTCCACTAATGAAGACGTTTTCGGCCGCCTGAGCCACAAATCCCGCACCTAACAACAACACGCCAAGCCCAACCACAAAACTTGTGGTTGTAGTACGTCGCTTCTGTGATGTGCGGTAGGGCATGTGTGAATCTTGCAAATGTCTGTGTAACGCTAGGGAGATACGGGCAACCCCCCAGCTGCTCCCTCTGTCACAAGTGTCGCGCAGTGACTCGTCACTGTTTCAGGGATGTTCAAGTTATTTCCCACTGTACAGGTTGCAACGGGTGCTGAGAAGGCAGGAATCAGAACTAGCGACACCAGCAGGGAAAACAGGAGTACTACCCCGATGATCCCGAGGATATACGGATTTGAAATCAACAGCTTGAGCAAGGCGGAACTTCCGCCCCCAAATGCACGTAACGCTGCCTGACCCGCTAAGCCACCTGTTTTGCCAAGAAGCTTCTTGCCAATATTACCAATTCCTGGCTTTGCTGCACGCTCTTGTTTTCCACCGACTCGTTTTGGCTTAAGCTTTCCCCCTCGTGTCTGTACAAGCTCCTTTTGTCGCTTTGGAGCCTTTCTGCTCTTCAACGCCCCATTTCTTCCCTGCACAGAATCTCGCGGCTGTGAACCCTGTGGCTGACCCTCCTCCCCCGCACCACGATTCAGTCGCTCCTGCTGTTGTCTTGGGTCCTGTGAAGACACTCCTGCTTTTCGGCGCATTTGCTCATTGCGCTCCTGAATGCGACGAATTGCTTCTTCTGAGCGCTGTTGCTGCTTTGTCTTAGGAAGACTTCGCTGTGTTGCGGCGCGATTCTTTTCCTGCATCTGGCGAGCAGCCTCTCCAGCCCTACCCCCTCCAAAAAACTGCTTTTCTAGGGCCTTGGATTGATCTTCTCTCTGCTGTCTGCGCTGTAAGAACTGCTCCAGCGCCTCTTGCTCTGGCGTGGTTTCCTCTGACACCTCTTGACCCCTTTGTTCGGTGGACCCCTGTTCCTCCTGAAGCTGGCGACCGATGTTCTTCGATCTTCGAGGTGAGCGCCGCTGTTGGCTTTCTCGAGGCTCTGAAGACCGATCCCCTAGCTGTGACTGACGCGCTGCACGCTGCTGACGCGAACGGCGTGTTCGCGTTGTTTGTTGAGATGCGCGGTCGGTAGTACTAGAAGACCGCGGCGTCGAGGGAGCCGGCCGTACTACTGATTTCCCAAGTGTGCTCCCAAGATTTGCCACAAACGGTTAGCTCACATTACGCATCTTGTGCCTTGTCTAGATCAAGGTCGAATAGGCCATCCAGTAGCCATTCACCTGCCGACTCTTCGAACTCTAGTCGCAACACCGCGTAGGTTGTTGTTGGCGAAGCCGCACTGCCTGAAATATCTTCTCGCTTCACCGTGACAAGCACGCTCGCAACGCCACTTTTTTGGCTTAAGACTGCCGAAGAGAGTGCGGTCGTCGTGCGACCAAAGAATGGAGCATTCGGATTCACCGTTCCGTTCCCTGTCAGCGTATCGAGATATGACTGCATTCCAGGTGTTACGTATGGTTCTAGATCCTTCAAATTCTTAAACGGAGTCTTGTCTTTGTTGGTGTACGTGCCATGCAACTCTACGAGCTCCTCAGCGAGCGCTACCAGCTCTGCCTCGGGATCTGAGGTAACCGTAGCATCTGATGTTGTGGCATCATCTACGGGCGTTGCGACAAGATCGTTGAGATCTACAGTATCTGCCGCTGCATCGTCGGCACTTGACGTTGTATCTACATCACTTGTTCCCGTCGTGTCTGCAGCTCCTAGTGATGTTGTTGTGTCTGTCAGGCTGCCTGTTGCGGCAGTCGTGTCCTCTTCGGGTGGCAGCAAGTCGACTGTAAAACTACTCCCGCCCGTTGTGCTGCCCGACGTTAAATCATCTGTTGCTACACCTGAAGACGGAAGTGTTTCGGAAGGCAGATCTGTCGTTGTTTCACCAGTTGGAAGGGTTTCGTCAGTACGAGTACACCCAAGACCAGCAAATGCGAGAACGCTCAGAACAAGCACTGAAGTCAGGAGATAGCGCTGCGGAAGTGTTTTCATAGAATGTTTAGGTTGTCTCAATTGATTCTTCTGGTGCGTCAAATTGCGGAGCGTCTGTTGGGCCCTCCCCCGCACCACTTGCGATATCGTATTCTTCTTTCTGCTCCTCAATCTCGATCAGCTGACGAGGATCTGTTGTCACGATTTGATCTTCCGCATAGGACGCCACAATCTTGATCGCAACGTGGTTTGATCCCGCAAAGAAAATTCCCTCTCCCACCTGACTTTCGAGTAACAGGTATTTTTCCTCATCCGTCAGGAAAAACGTCTTTTGAAGGAGATCAATCGATGCTGGTGACTGCTTCAGCAGCAACTGCATTGAAGAGTTGGTCACAATTGCCTTTCCAAATTCAGACGTAAGGAAGTCGGTGACATCCTGTGAAATAGTTGTAAGACCAACGTAGTACTTTCGACCACGCTTCGCGAGCGAGAACATGAATCGAGCAGAATCTTCGTTCTGCATCATGATCCAGGCCTCGTCCACGACGAGTAGCCGCTTCTTGAGTTGTGAACGCACAATATTCCAAATGTAGGTCAGAGCTACATACATTCCGATTGGGCGCAGCTCTTCTTCCAGATCTCGAATAGAGAAGACTACAAGCTGATTGTCGAGATCCACGTTTGTAGGTTGATTGAAGATGCCGGAAAAGGTTCCCTCTGTATACTTTTTGATGCGTGGAATAAGTCCCTCGGCACCCTGCATACCTGAAAGAACGCGCTCGAAGTCAGACATTGTTGGAGGCTCTACCGTATTGAGGTCACTGTAGGGCGTAATGTCTTTTGAGGCGTACGTTTCGATCAGCGCTGCATCCAAGAGCGCATCTTCTTCCTTTGTAATACGCCCTAACATGAGACGCATTAATCCCTTCAGTGTGATCACTGCGGAGCGCAACACATCTCCCGTTTTCATGTCTGAGACACCCTTTGGAAGATCGAACGGGTTGATGCGATAGGCTGAATCGAGCGAGAGGCGCACATATGTTCCCCCCACTGCCTCTGCCAAGTGCTGATATTCGTTTTCAGGGTCGATCACGATCACATCTGTGTTGAACATGAGTGATCGGAGAATTTCCAACTTCACTGCATACGACTTTCCAGCACCAGACGTCGCAAAGATCACCGAGTTTGCGTTCGGCAAGGAGAAGCGATCGAAGATCACAAGAGAGTTATTGTGTCGGTTAATTCCGTAGAGTACTCCTTCGTCGGACGTAAGCTCAGAAGAGACAAACGGGAAGGTTGTAGATAGTGGTGCTGTGTTCATGGCCGACTGTATGTCCAGTCGGTCGTCTCCAAGTGGAAGCGTTGTCATAAACGCCTGCTCTTGCTGGAACAGTGCTCTCTTTGTGTAGATAAGCTTCTGTCCCAGAATTCCTTCGATTTCTTTACTCTGCTCTTCCAGCTCCTCCTTTGTGTCACAGTAGATCGTGACATATACCCCAAGGTGGAAAAACTTTTCTGTTCCTTGAATCAGCTTATTTCGAAGCTCCTCAACGTCGTTCAACGCTGTCTCAAGCATTGGGTCTCGCACCTCACCCTTTTCCTGTTTTGCTGCCATCGTGGACTGCACCTGCCCCACCTTGTTTCGCAACGTCTTAAGAATACGCTCAGAAGAGACGGGAGTGACGTATACAGCTGCGTCTAGTTCGTAGTTCAGGTTGATGATTGGAGAAAACCAACCAGTCGTCACAAATCGTGGATAGGTCACCACAAAGAAACTTCGTGCGTACTTTTCATTGAGACGAAAATGATCAGGAAGAATCTCCATAGCCGCTGGAGCCACAAGATCTCGCACAGAGACAATTCCCTGGCGATAGAGCGACTCTTGGCGCAACAACTCTTCCTTTTCCTCTTGGGAAAGGCCGTCTCGATCCTTCTTTTTCTTTGGTTTTTTGGCGTCTTCCTCCGCTTCTTCGGCTTTTGGAAAGTCTCCGGGAGCCGATGGAGCCTCTGCTGCCTCTGCGCTCACTGTAGATTCCGTCTGCGGCGACTGCGCCTCTTCTGTGGGCTCATTTGTGTATGCGTCAGCTTCTACTTCCTTCTCCTGCTTAATATTCTCTGTTGCTGCAAATAATTGCTGCACATCATCAGGAAGATTAGCTCCCGCTGGAGTTTCTTGTCCGACCTGGTCTGAAGACTCTTGTCCTTGCTCTTCCACAATCGGTTCTTCTTTTGGTTTTCGGTTAAACAGTCCCATACGTCTATGATCGTTCTACGCGAAGCTGCTCTAGCTCGGCTAATGTTTGTGCCGATCCCATCTCTGGATTGTACCAAGCATACAGCAGCTCTACGATTTCCTGCGTGGTGAGTTGCGCCGCCTGCAGCCCAATGCCCTGTAATCCACTAATAACGTTGTTCACACGCAGCGAGAGTTCCTTTGCCTGCTTTTCAAATGCTTTGTTTTTTTCTTGGACTTCCTCTGCAGGACTTGAAGAGGCACGGAATCGGCCAAGAATACCTTCTTTGATTTGCCCAGGGGTACTTGTGAATGGCACCACCACGTAAAAGTGGTTCGTTGTGATATTTGCCAACTCTACTAGCTGACCAATGAAGTCGTGATATTCCGCCATCTGCACGCGTAACAGTTCATTTTCCTGAACACGTGCCTCTTCTTTCACTCGTTCGAGGTAGCGCTTGATATTCAGCTTTCGTGACTGCACAAGAATTTGCACAGGGAAATCAAGCGAATTTAGAAAGTCTTGGTACGCGAACACCTTTCCCTTTTGCTCTTCGAATGAGAGAAGTGAGAAATTAATGGAGGACACCATGATAATGGCGCGCAAATTTCCGTTTTCAAGCGTTACAACTCCGTCTCGGATTGCTTTAAACGAAAGATACTTCTGTGTCGACGCAGCCTGCTTTTGTTGCGCAGTCTTTGCGTTGACCAGTGTCTCTTCTTTATCCTTTTTAGAATTCGATGGCGTCTGGTTCTGTTTCGGCATAAGCGGCTGTTCCTGCGGTATCTAGCTGCAAAGCAAGATCTGAAATACGGCTTCGATCAAGAGATTTTACTCGTGGTCCCTCTTGCTGTGGCTCCTCACGGTGCACGAGGTCCTGAATAGCGATTGTCTTTGTGGCAACGTCCTTTGCCCACAATCGCTTCTTTGGTCTGAGATTGAACTGTAGTAGCGCTGCCAGTGTTTGTGGGAGCGGTCGCCCATTTATCTTCACGAATGCGAGCGGGACCACAATTGCCCCAACAAGTACTGCAATGGCGATCAGAGGACCTGTTTCCACAATTGCTGACATAGCCGCCACGAATAGGCCGCCCCCCAGAAGATACGCAAACTGCTTGACCGTCAGTGGGCCAATAACTTTGTCTTCGATCTCAACAAATTGTGGAATGGCGTATTGCATGGCCTAACTTGTAAAGACGCGACTCAGCTCTGCCACTGCTTCAAATTCCTCAGGTGTTAAGACTGGCTTCTTTAACTGTTTCCGCTCCTCGGACACCTGAGCGATGTTTTTTGAGGAACTCATGCTTTCATTGCCCATTTCAATGTAGACCTTATAGAGCTCGGTCTGCTTCCATGTCTTCTGTGCAACCGCAAGATCTCCAGGAGCGGCTGCGATAAGCCCCGCTGCCTGTTGAGCTGCGTTCTTTATGGCTGCGACCGGCCCTCCCTTGGCATTACGCAGTGCATGCAGTGAAAGTGCGGAAATATCGCTCACTTGGTTCAGTTCTGTAAACATCTTCGGTTCTGCTTTTTTCTGAGGGGCTTGCGTTGGTTGCACGAATGGCGCTGCAGCCGGCTGTTCTGGAGCCGGTTTTACAGCTGATGGCAACGGCGCTCGGCCGACATCAAGTTTCTTTCGCTTTGGCTGCTCCGACGCGTTTGGCTGTGGCTTTTCACGAACGACATTCTTCTGTGGCGTTGCTGGTGCAGGAGGCGTCTTTCTTTCCTCTGTTGGGAGACGAAGTGAGCGCTTTGGAGGTGCTGATGGTCGTTGTGCAACCGCCTCTGTAGAGGTTGTTGGAGCGACCCCCTGACTTACACGCTTTGTGATCTCAGCTCGCTCTTGTTCCTCTTCTTCTCGCAGCTCCTCAAACGTTTGATCAAGCTCAAGCCCTGGTTCGTTCAAAAACAAATACGGGTCGAGTGTATCGATTGCTCCTGGCTGACCTGTCGGAACACCCATCAAATCATAGAGATAGAGCAAATCGGCAAGCACGTTTCGCTCGCTTTCCGTAAGCGCTACGGCTGCTGGCTCATCGAACAAGAACTGGCTACGCGTAATGCTTCCTCGGTCGTTCGTTCCTGCTTTTGCACGATACGCCTTAATCCAGTTCGCCCCTGTTGGCGGAAGGATCTCTGAGCCTATTGTAAGATCCTGAGATCCGATACGCTCAACGTTTCGATCGAGTGCTTTGCGCACGACTTCTTTTTCCTCATCTGCGATTGAGCCATCAACTGCAATGATGCGATTCCGAATCTCGCGGAACAAGTCCATTTCCTGGTTTGGAATGAACTGCACGGCAGACGTCTCAATGAATTCAACAAATGTGGCTTTAGGAAGTGCAGACAGTGCAGCAAATTGAAGTAGACGACGCGTCTTCGCAAGACGCTGCTTCGCATCTGCAGACAATGAACGACCCTGAGTCTCAAGAAGGCTCAGCAACTCCAGACTCCCAGCTGTTTCATGTTTGTCGACAAATTCAACAGCAAGCTCATGTAATGTATCTGCGGCATCCCGCGTTCCAAAATCCTTTGGAAGCGGCTTGTAGTAATCGAGAAGAGACATAGAGAATAGACCCACTATGGATTGTTAGGTGTATTTCCGTTCGGATCACGTTCGATATCACCCGGATCAACACCGGCCAAGAATTGTTCTGCAATCTTCTTGTACTGGAATGTAGACGTCTGTTTGTTAAGACCGTCTGATCCTTGGTGCTGCTTGAAGATTGTCAGGTCTACGCCATCCAATGAGGCCTTGCCCGTTGACGCGTGCTGCATTCCGAGTACGACCGCAAGACTCTCTGCAAGCTGCGCACGCATTGCGGTGCTTGTAGAGGCTGCGTACTGAGCACGGATGCGATCCGTAATAAGATCACGAAGCTTCTTTCCTCCTGTTCCTGCCATATCCGTTTCCAATGCAGCAAGAAGGTCTTCACGCGCCAAGTCTCCAATTTTTGGAAGACTTGATGCCGACAAGTTATGAATGACAGCATCTGCATTTCCATTGAGTCCGACCGCACGACCGTTTCCGTCAAGTGAAGCGATAGAAGCAGCTGTCGTTGATTTGAGTATCGCGTTCTTTCCCATGCGACGCATACGCGCCTCTTGTATTGCACGCTGCGCTTCCTTGTTTTGAATCGACCACGTCTTCGTCGAAGGGTCGTAACTCGCCATTCCGAATGCGGCCATGTTTCCCTTCTCACCCATGATCGCGCTCAGTTTCGCCACGGCACGCGCAGCTGCTGCTTCGTCTCCACCATTGAGTGACTTCAGTTTTTCCGTCAGCAACGTCTTCATGATCTCAGGCGTGTACACAGGTGCCGAAGTGGACGTCACAGAGAATGCGTTCTCAAACTCAGATGGATT
Organism: Candidatus Doudnabacteria bacterium; assembly: GCA_020429185.1. Taxonomy (GTDB): domain Bacteria; phylum Patescibacteriota; class JABMPQ01; order JABMPQ01; family JAGQLO01; genus JAGQLO01. Next base: position 12,762 of record JAGQLO010000018.1, on the reverse strand, counting down.
AGAAGCACGCCACAATCCATTGATTTCGTCTCGCGCAGCTTGTGCTGTCGCCGGATTTTCTAACTGGCCAAAGAGGCGCTCCCGGTCTGCTGGGGGGAGCGAGGACATAAAACGCTGAAAGGCTACCTCACCTGTCCCTGAGAAATCGTGGGCGGAACGCGCAGCAGCAATAAGCTGATCTCGAAATTGATTAAATGCTTCAGGATTTGTTGCAAATGACTCGAGCGCCCCACTATTTGCCGCTTCCATTGCAGCGGCTATCGCCATCTGCAAATTTTTTGATCCAGAAAGAGTATTTATCAACTCTTCGCCGGTCTGCCCATCGATCTTAGCTTTTGCAATAGCTGCTTCTTCAGAGGGGCCAAATGCCGTCGTCTCCCCAAACAGAGCATTAATCGCGTCGCGTGTTCTTCCTATCGCAGGTTTGTAATACTCATCCGAATTACGCGACATGCGCTTCATAATTGCCTGGGGAGCTGTTGTAGCGGCTGCCAATAGGCCACCTACATCTCCTCTGAGCAATCCCGTCACACCAAGCCCTGCGAGCGGCTTTCCAATACCAGTGCGCTCAAATCTCTTTAACCCCTTGTCCGCCACTCCAACAACTGCCCCCGTACCAGAACGAAGTGCATCAATAGCGCCCTTGATCGGCCTTCCAATAATTGGAATACGGCCTGCTACCGCAGAAGATGCGCGAGCCCCTTGTCGAATTAAGTTCGGAGTTGAGAATCGCTTGAGGAATCCCGGAACACTACGCCCGAGATACGAAGCACCATATTTTGAGAGCTTCATGGCTGCACCAGCTCCTGCTACCCCTAATTTCTGAGCAACTACAAGTGACGCAATGATCAAACAGATGATCAAGATCATGACAAGAATGGATCCCATTGACCCCTCTTGCACAAATGGCTGCTGATAGTTGTTGATTGTTCCCTTGAGGATTTGGTTTCGTTCAGCCTCTGCAATTCTTAGCGCCAACAACAGGAAGAAGGCAGCCACTGGTCCGTACAGAATCCACTTTGTGAGGGACTCCCACCACATATTTGCGTAGCGCTTTGTAGCAGGCAGTACGGCGAATACGAATGCGATTGGCGAAAGAACCGTTAAAAACATCAAGGCAATCAACCGGAACAAGAACAGAAGCGCTACTCCAAGAAGTGCCAAGAACAGTACCGTGAACAACACAGCATTAAGCATCAGCCCAGCGAATACTTCAGCCGATCCAAACTTCTTGTCGGGCGGAATACTCCAGAACTCAGACACTCCAAGTGCGCCAAGCATTGTTTCTGTGAAACTTGAACGCAACTGCACAGGCATAAGCGAGCGCGTGAAGACGTTCGATACTTCAATGAGAATAGAAGTAATTGTTCGAGAAAAGTTCACCAAAATCACGGCCAAAATCAGTTTCGGCAGCACGTTCTTGTAGTACGCCTCTACACGGAAGAGCGTCGCAAAAATCACCACCAAAAGAATAATCACCACAATCATGTTCATGACATCTCTTGTGGTTTGCCATCCCACCGTAACAGGTAGGTAGTTCACCACATCGAAGCTCGCGTTGAGCAAGAATGTCATTGCCACCCCAATCACCCACAGCAAGCCACCAATCAACATCATGTAGGCGTAGATTGGAGGCGCCAACCAGAAGAAGACAAAATCTCCAACTTTTTCGTTTGCAAGTGCCGCGACTGGCAATGACAACAGCGCTACTCCGAGTGCAAGCAGAAACGGCGTCTTTCGTGTCCAAAACTGTATTCCCTTTTGGGAAACCCAGTTTCGGACCGTCCAGATTGTTTCTCTGTAGTGTTTCATGTGCGTTTTGCGGCGCCCTCTTCTCTGTGAGGGCCGCATGTTAGAAATCGTATTTCAGTGCTCCGTCTGTACTCTTGCTTCCCGACAACTTGGACAAGCTCTTGAACATGAAGGTGTTCAGGTACACCGCCAAGGACTCCACTCCAATTGCAAGCGCGTCTGCAATGTACGGAGACTGCTGCGCTGCCTTGTCTGAGCCAACCACATTCTCTGAAATGAACTGCTCCATCACACCGCCTGGAGTCGTAACACGACAGTCAGCAGGCTTCTCTCCTGATTTTCCATTTCCGTTCAGGTCGCCACTACAGTCCTGCATTGAGAGAGCTCCCCCAGAAGCAAAGAGGTCTGCGAAAATTCCCTTTGTTTCCTTTCCAATTGAGGCTCTTGCTTCATCTCCAGCAAGGAAGTAGTACCCGATGTCACTACCTGCCTGCTCAAATAAGCCCACCTGAACATCCCAACTAAACTCAAACTTCGATCGTTCAATAATGTCGGTCAATTTGCAGCCCTTGAATCCGAATTCAAGCCTAAACGGCCCATAGAAGAACAACAAGGCAATCGCAAGCTTGATATTGACCTGAATTCCATTGCATAAGTGAATTCCGAGCAAGGAATAGAAGAAGGCATCGAGTGCTGTTCCGATGACGTAGTCTACGAACTGCGTGATAGATAATGGGAACAATGGGAAGTCACTCTCGCCCGCTGCCCAACTTAAGAACATCTGTCTTACAAGTGGCAACACCACTCCTTTGTAGACAGCCAGCGCTGCCTGTTGAATGAGCTGCACGGCCGCCGTCCAACTAATTGCTTCTGCTGGCTTTGGATACGTCAAAATTCCGTAGCCTGATGTTACAAACACCATGATTCCTAGCGTCAGTCCTACGACGATACTTTTGATCATAGGCTAGTTCAGGAATTCACTAAACGAGGATGGAATCTCAAACTGATGCTTGAGAGCCACCGCCTGCATACGAGGGAAAATGTCGCTCTCTAGTCGCGAAATCAGGGTTTGCACGCGGTTCATAATGTCCAGCATTCCCTGCAACGATGAAGGACTTCCGAGATTCAGGGATTCTGCCTGTGATGCGAGCTTGTACGATGCGTCGATCATTTGAAGTGCATCTGTATGGAGCGTCACCAATTCCGGGTCGTTTGGCACCTCTATTTCTGCGAAATCAGATCGAGCGTTTTCCAGTCGGCGCACAAAATCTGCGCGTGCCTCTGGCTCACGGAAGTTCGTGATGTTTCCAAACTCAGCCAGCTCGTTCGTATCGAGGACGGGAGAGTGCTTTGCTGCAACCAACCCGATGCGGTTGAAATACGCCTGTATAAAGGCTTCGTCAACGCGATCTGACACGTTTGGCCGCAACGTACTGTCGTACGTAATGTCTGTTTCTTTTGGCATTTCATCCCCTACGATCGGCGCGAGACCATTCTGAAAGTCATCGAACGTTTGTGCGTTCGAGATCTGCTCAATCTGTTCAAAGTCATCTGGACTCACTGCGGGAAACAACGATTCGTCTCGCTGCTCCACCACATTGGCACCGATGTAGTCAGGCAATGAATCAATTTCCGTCTTTCCAGCATCTGTTCCCTGCACGATTTCTACGCCGTCAGGCACTCCATCAAAATCTGTATCCGCCAAACGTGGGTTTGTACCAAACTTACGTTCGTCTTCCCCTGTCAGACCATCGCCATCTACATCGAGCTGGTCGTCGGACTCTGTAAGAAGTGGGTCGTAGCCTGCTTGAACTTCTTCACTGTCGGAATAGCCATCACCATCTGTATCAGCCAAGTACGGATTTGTACCGAGGTCTTTTTCTAACACGTCTGCGAGACCATCTCCGTCAGAATCTAAGTTTGCACTATCGAGCAATGGATCGTTGTCGTTTGCGAATGTGACATCCAGGAAATGCTCGTTGTTTTTCAATAACAAGACGCCCGTCAATACGGTCGTTGTTCCGATAGCAACGAGAAGGATGAGTTTGGCTCGCCCGAACGCAAACATGATCATTGGTTTACTGGCACAGCAACGCCGAGCCATCGCCAGAATACCGTTTTTTGACTATCCGAACAATTCTGGGGATAACAGTGTTCTTTGTTTTTCCTATATCAACTGCTCTTTTTGCAATGTTCGAAAGAGTCGTTCCCAATCTGACAACTGAAGTCGCTCTGCCCTGATGGATGGTTCGATCGATGCTTGCTGCAACACCTCTTTTGCGCGAGCTGTGGGTACATGCAGGCCAGAGGCCAACGTATTTGAAAGCTGTTTTCGCTTTCCTGCAAATGCCCATTTTAACAGTCGAAAGAAATCCGCCTTTTCCTCCCCTTCTAAAGAAATGAGAGGTGTGTCCCGCTTCTCCAAGAGAAGAAGTGCAGTATCTACCGCAGGCTTTGGATGATACGCCCGCTTTGAGATTGTGCGAACGCGCGTTGCAGTTGTCTCAAGTTGAATTGCCAATGATAGCAAGCTCCACTTCCCGTCGTTTACCGCGATTCTCTCTACAACCTCCTTCTGCATGATCACAATTGATGATTCGGGTGGGTGCGCATGCTCAACCGCGCTACGGAGAATAAATGTTCCCGCGTTGAACGGAAGATTCGATACAAACGTGTACGGACCCTCAATCGTACTGAAATCAAACGTGCGTGCATCACCTATGTGCACCTCAACGTTTTGTATGCCTTTTTCACTTAGCGCACGTTTCAGCTCCTCTGCGAGCAGCTGATCTTTCTCTATCGCCACGACTCGCTTTCCTGTTGCAGCAAGAATTTCCGTCAGAGCTCCTAATCCTGGACCCACCTCGACAAATGTCGGCTGTACGTGTTCTTGAATCAGCGATTCAATATCTTGAAGTATCTGCGTATCGACAAGAAAATTCTGCCCAAGAGCTTTATTTGCTCTTGTTTCAAGCCGTTTCAGCGTGTCTCGTGCAGATTCAGATGTATTGTTCATAAGCTCATTCTACGCATCACGATACACGAGACGGCGCACAAGGTGCAGCAATAGTCTTTTTTGAACGTTGTTTCCCTTTGTTTGTTCCAATAGCTCTTCAATCACATTCCATTTTTTCTCAATTTCCGTTTCTGCGAGCTGCTCGACGCCACGTCGCTGAAGCAAAGCTACGATTTTATTCGTGTCTTCCCGCCCCTCTTCTGAAAGAAATGCGGAAAGCTCACGTTGTTCTGCCGCCGATAAAACGTGACGCATCATGTGAAGGAGCGGCGTATCTCTTCCTTCGCGAAGATCAGAGAATGCTGTTTTTCCTGTCTGAGACTGTGTTGCAGTGAGACCGAGCAGATCATCTCGTAGTTGAAATGCTTCTCCGGCTAGCGTTGCCACCTTTGTAAGCGTTTCTGAAAGTGTTGTTCCAGCCAATATTGCCCCAATGCGCAGTGGAGCGAGTGTTGTATAACTGGCTGTCTTTAAGCGCTCCGCCCGTTCTAGTCGCTCTTGTGGAAGAGAGGTGCGTCTTGTTGCGTCGACTTCAAGGGCGGCGCCCATACCTGTCTTCAATGACTCTTCGTGAAACACAGCAAGCGCCCTATCTTTTGTTTCGAGATCGAATGAAGCCCGTAGAAGCGCACTATAGCCGAGCGTCGCAAGATGATCACCCACAAGCAGCGCAAATGAGCGGCCACGCTGCTCTGCGTGCGCCCCATTCGCAAACACCTTGTGAAGCGTTGCGCGCCCCCGACGATGTGTGTCGCGATCAATAATGTCATCGTGTGCAAGCACAGCAGCATGCATGAGCTCGATTCCAGCCGCTACACGGTCGATTGCTGCTTTTCCTGTTCCTCCATGCCACTCATACCCGATTTGTAGCAGAAGACCACGTATTCGCTTTCCCCCTCCTAACACAAATTCAGCCTCTGTTGAGACAATGTCCTCAAGTTCTGGCGCAATAGTGGCGAGTAGCTGTTCGGAGCGACGCAGTTCTTCTTGAAGCTTGCGATTAATCCGATCTACACGTACATCTAACTGCGATTGGATCGCTTGTTCACGCATAAGGCTGACGCACAGGGAGGATACCTGTACGATACGCCTTGTCTACGCATCTATGTTCAACACTTGGATTTCACGCATTGAAGAGCAGAAGATTTCTGTTTTGCACTACCTTGTTGCATTCGCGGCGATTGGCGCGATTCGCTTTCTGTTAGATGCCTACTCAACAGGTCTACAGAGCACGTTTAACCTTGAGAATCTTCCACACGGACTCCTGTTTTTTGGAGCGACACTTCTTACGATGGCCGTCCTCCTCCGCATTCTTACGAACGAATCTTCTCAGAAGATCTTAAACATCATGCTCGCAGGCTGGTTGATCGTTTGGATTCCACCCATCGTGGACCTGATTGGTTCCGGCGGAAAAGGCGGAGTGATCTTAAGCTATATTTTCGATGCTCCAGCTGAGCTCCCCCACCGCTTTCTGCAGTTTTTCGGTGGATCGCTTACGTATGAATTCACGCTCGGCCTCCGCGTTGAGGTAGCTGCAGCAATGCTGCTATTAGCGCTCTACACCTGGGTCAAAACACGTTCTTGGTGGAAGACACTTCTCGCATTTCTTGGGGCGTATGTGATCCTGTTCTTCTATGCGGCCCTCCCAACACTTGCTGCTACGGCAGCCACTTGGGACTGGTCGCTGACACGCGAAGATGTGCTCGACATTGTCTATACGCCACGTCTGTTCTTCGCATTGGATGTGATCGATCCGCCTCGCGTGACCGGGATGTATCTTTCGACCTTCTTCGCTGTTGTTATTCCCGTCCAACTCACCGTACTGTTCTTTCTAGACTCAGCGAAACGCGCACGTGCGTTTTTCGCGAACGTGCGAGGCTTTCGATTTCTATTTCAGCTAATCGCTTTTGTTGCCGCTATCATTTTAGGAGTGCGCTTGACCGGCACGCCCTTTACACTCGGACTTGCCGAAGCGCTGATTCTCCTCACAAGCTTTCTGATTTTGCTTCATGCTTGGATTTTTTCAGTCCTCCTGAATGACCTCACGGATCTTCCGATCGACACCATCTCAAACAAGCGCCGCCCTCTCGTAACCGGACTGTTTTCTGTTCGGGAATTTCGAGAGCTTTCTGTCCTTACCGGCGCTCTTGCCGTGGTCACTGCGTACGCCCTTGGGTTCGACTTCGCAACACTTGCCGTTGTATTGCTCTCTCTTTCGTATCTGTACTCCATGCGACCCTTCCGCCTTCGACGCTTCCCGTTTGTTGCAACCTTCTTGATGGCCGCCAGTGTGTTTATTGCACTCCTGACCGTCTTTTTGTTGTTTGCACCCGGCCAAGCCTACAGCGCTTTTCCACGCCCACTTGCAGGACTGATCCTTCTTCTCTTTACCTTTGTGTTCACGGTAAAAGACCTCAAAGATCGCAAAGGTGACGAAGCAGCTGGTGTTCTCACTCTTCCTGTTCTATTGGGTGATCAACGCGGCAAGATTGCTACCGGCCTGCTTGTTGTTGCCTCATTCCTCCTCGTTCCCCTCTTCCTTGGCAGCTGGGTTCTGTTCGTTCTTTCGCTTGGATTTGCCGCCATTGGATTCCTCCTTGTCTACGATCGCCGCATTCTTGAGCGCTGGGTCTTTGCACTCTATGCGCTCTTTATGCTGCTCACGCTCTTGATTGCGTAGCTACAGACTCGAGATTGCTTGGACGCCTGATACTTCTGCGTCTAGTTTTTTCAGACCAAATTTTGCAAAGGCAATAGTGAGATCGTTTCCATTCGCCACAACCACTACGCCTTTTCCAAAGACGGGATGCTGAACGGATTGTCCACTTTTCCATTCAGCTCCAGCTGCGACTGAATCTTGAGCCGACTGAATTTGACCAGTGCCCTGTACACTTACTTCCTGTGTCGAAGCGTACACGTCTCCCTGCTCCTGTAACTGATCTTCATCGACCTGAATAGATGGTTCTTCATACGATTGCTGAGACGCATCATCGAGTGCTGCAGAACGTGCCTGCGCTAGCCGCTCTGGGCGCCGGAATCGCGCAAATCGACCTTCCGATGTCCCAAACGAGCGCGCAAATTCAGAAGAAGACTTGGTTTCATGTACGCCTGGTGGCAATTCCAAATAGCGAGAACGCTCATTCATGGACGTCGTTCCATATAGATCGCGCTCAATCGCATGCAACAAGAACAGGCGTCGTTTTGCACGTGTCATTGCGACATAGCAAAGCCTGTTTTCTTCTTCGAGCTCTATTTGACTTTCGAGTGTACGCGAGTGCGGGAAGATTCCCTCCTCACATCCAACTACATAGACCGTGTGGAATTCTAGGCCCTTCGCGTTATGCATCGTCATGAGCGTGACCGCCTCTTCTGCCACTTCGGTTGTTTTGTCGAGATCAGAAATCAGCGCGACCTCTTCTAGGAAGAGCGCAAGGCCCTGTGTATGATCGTTGTCGTACTTTTTAGATGCACCAGCAAGTTCTAGAACGTTCTCCCAACGTGCCTCGCCTTCATCTGTCCCATCTTTCAGCGCATCTCGCGTTCCTGTTTCTTGCGCGACCTTCTGAATCAACCCTGAAACAGGCAGCGTGGCCGTCTTTTCCTGCAGGCCTGCCATCATCGCTCCAAACATACCAAGTTTTGCTCGTGTTCCCTGTGTCAGCTCGTTTGTCGCTTGTGCCTGAACGGCGGCATCTATAAGACTTACACCCTTTACTCTTGCGAACTCCACAAGCGCTGCCTTCGTTTTTTCACCAATTCCACGCTTCGGCTCGTTGATCACTCGATCAAGGCTAGCGAGATCATTTGGATTATGAAGTAAGCGCAAGTATCCAAGAATGTCTTTCACTTCTTTTCGGTCGTAGAAACGCACCCCTCCCACGATGCGATACGGCACATTTCGTTCAAGGAGGATACGTTCCAATACACGTGACTGGGCATTTGTTCTGTACAACACCGCCGCCTGATCAAGACTCTCCCCTTTACTACTCTGCATTTGTAGGTCGCGCGCAATGACTCGCGCCTCATCAAACGCGTCTCGCGCCTCTACAACCTGCACACGCTCTCCGTCGCCCGCCTCGGTGTACAGCGTTTTTTCCTTCTGACTCTTGTTTTGCTTGATGATGTAGTCTGCCGCATCAAGAATATGCTGGGTTGATCGGTAGTTTTGCTCAAGCTTTACAACGGTGGCATCTGGATAGTCACGCTCGAAATCGAGAATGTTCTTGATATTGGCTCCTCTCCATCCATAAATGGACTGCCAGTCGTCACCCACAACGAAAAGGTTTTGGTGCTTTTGAGCGAGAAGCGTGACAAGCCGGTACTGCACAGCGTTCGTGTCCTGGTACTCGTCTACGAGAATCTGTTCAAACCGCTCTTGATAGCGCGCTAACACTTCCGGATGAGATTCTAGAATCTCTACAGAGAGCAGGAGGAGGTCGTCAAAATCCAATGCATTGGCTTTTCGCAAATCCCCCTGATACGCCTCGTACACCTCTGCAGCAATCTCTTCGATATAGCTCTGCGCCATAGATTCTGCCTCTGCAGGCTTACGCAAATCGTTCTTCCACTTTGAGATAATCGTGCGGATCGTACGTGGTTTTATCTGTTCTGCAGGTAAATTCCGATCCTTCATGACTTGCTTGATCAGGGCCTTTTGATCCGCATCATCGTAGATCGTGAACGAACGGTCGTATCCCGCCACTTCTATCTCACTTCGTAAGAACTTCACACAGAAACTGTGAAATGTGGAAACTAGTGGAAGACTTGATTCTGGCATACGTGTCAGCGCTGCAAGACGTTCTCGCATTTCACCTGCTGCTTTGTTCGTAAATGTCACCGCTAAAATGGCACGGGCATCAACACCCTTGCCTAATAAATACGCGATTCGGTGTGTTAGCACACGTGTTTTTCCGGATCCTGCTCCCGCGAGTACCAACATAGGCCCCGTTTCGTGCAATACAGCCTGCTTTTGACCCGGATTGAGCCCCTGAAGCACTTCTTGTTCGTTGAATTCCATGCGGCGAAGTGTAACACAATCGCCTTTTCCCCGTGTTTCACTGTCCACATACTTTTCCCCATAAATAAGCCATTTTCTCCTATAAGGATTGACACGAGCGGCTCATCTGCTATTCTCTCCCCGTCAAAGCCTGTATAGGCTTTTTCAATTTGCTGGCCTTTAATCCATAATCCATTTTTGGCCAGCCAGTCCTCGGGGGATTGCTCTAGATCTACTGTTTCCACTTGAATTGGTCACCCTCGAACGACACACTATCTATCGCCAAGCGTTCAACGCTGAAGGCTCTCTCTTCCTCCCCTTCTAAGGGGATGAGCCGGACGCAGTCCGTTCTCTCTCAAACCAACAAGACCGTTTCTGCTCAGGTTACTGAGCTCGCAAAAACTACAACTGAATCGTTCCGAGAAGTCGTACGCGCTCTCTTTTCACGTCGAAGTCGCTTCCTCTTGCATGGATCTGTCCTTGCACTGAGCATGTTTGTGGCTGGAATGAACGTGTACGCAAAGACGAATGACGAGGTCGTTCGCGCTGAGCGCAACATCCTTGCACAGCTCATCTTCCCTGATCAGGACCGTTATGAGGTTGTTACAGCTGATGCTGGACGCTCCTCTACACCTGACTCATATGTTCCTTCGTCTATCTCTGTTGCAAGTGCCGCTTCTGCTGAAGGTGCACTGACAGACGACTCCTATCTACTTGATGCGGTTGAAACTGACCCATACGCTGTTCCCTCTATTGGGGGTGACACGTTGGTAAAGGCCAGCCCTTCAGACACCGATGAGTCGTATAAGCCCCGTACCAATGCGCTTAAGCACACGGTACAGCCCGGTGAATCTGTTTCACAGATTGCCGCTGCTTACGGGATTGACGCAGCTACTATCCTTCAGGAAAACAAGAAGTACGCCAACGACATCGTGAAGGCGGGTGAAGAACTCACCATCCTTCCGTTCGTAGGTGCTACAGAACGTGTTGACGAAGGAGAAACACTCTCTGGTATTGCTGAAAAACACGGAGTTTCTCTCGAAACACTCCTCGAGGACAACGATATGTACTCTGAGGATGACGTCGAAGTCGCTCAGATCTTGCTCGTCCGTGATGGTAAGCGTGGTGACTATGTGGGTGCACGCCCTGTTCCACAGGTTGTTGCTGCTACATCGTCTGGTAGCGGATCATCAGCTGGTTCAGGAGTTACCTCTTCTGTAACCGGAACACATGGTGGTGTTACCCCTCCTGCGACAGTGACGCCTGGATCACGCGTCGGAAACCGCTTCCCTTGGGGATGGTGTACCTGGTACGTCGCAGAGGTTCGTGGTGACGTGACATGGCGCGGTAACGCTGGGCAGTGGCTTGCAAACGCACGCGCACAAGGAAAGCCTACCGGACGCATGCCTGCCGTCGGTGCGATCCTCGTAACAAACGAATCTTGGTGGGGACACGTGGCATACGTGGAAGCCGTAAACGGTGACCAGGTGACTGTCTCGGAAATGAACTACGCAGGATTCGGTGTTACATCTCGCCGAACGATCAGCAACAGCTCCCCAGTGATTAAGGGATACATCTACTAATCACTCAAACTAGAGCAATCAAAAGACCCCCTCTCGGGGGTCTTTTGTTACTCCTGCGCTGCCCTTACTGTTGGTATCCAACAGCGTAGGCACGCGACAGGACGAGGTTTACGTAGGCGGTAGAGTGGTTATACCGGAACAATGCATTTCGCACGTTTCCGCTTGCACCACCGTTGGCTGCAAGATAGTTTGCAGCACCGTGGATGGCATCGTCCACATCGTGGATGTTTGCCACCCCGTCACCGTCACCGTCGGCACCATAGGCTCGCCAAGTCGATGGAATAAACTGCATCGGACCCTGCGCACCTGCGTACGAGGTTACGGCTGTGTCACCGCTACGGTTTGTCTCCGTCTGGTGAACGGCTGACAGAATCTCCCAGGGAACGCCATAGCGCTCCTCAGCTTCTAGGTAGATCCAGTCAAATCCGGTCGTGTCGACGAAGTTTCGCTTACGCTCGAGACGCTTCATCAGAACAATGTCCTGTTTCAGCTGCTCGATACGTTCCTGCTCTGCCTGAAGGCCTTGTTCGACCTGCTCAGCAGTCAGTCCGTGACGGACATCGAACACCAGAACGTCCGCGAACGGCTCGTCAAGATGCTCGGATGGGGTTGTAGCTGTTCCCTTCAAGGCAAACAATCCACCAATCCCCATCTCCGTCTGTTCGGTTGTCAAAGGTTCTGTTTGTGCGTAAGCGAGTCCCGAGGCACCTGGCATTGCGATAAACGCGAACGACAGGAGCGCAGCAAGGAATTTCTTCATACGCGTCACAGTGCAGACCTGGGTTTCCTACTCGTTCCAGGGGCATGTGTGGACCCGGTTGGAAGAGGATGCAACGTCGAATCAACCCGTTGGCGTACGCACTAAAGCGCACGTGTATAGGAGGATTCTTCCGTCGCACACGGAAGCGTGTTTTAAGCTTGTACAACACAAAAAGGGGTGTTGCCCCTTTACCAGCTCTACACGAATATATTAGCAGATTTCTTTCTAAAAGTCAATGTCTTTCACTAGTTGTATCACAAGCCAACAAGTAGAAAACTTTCTTCTATTTAGGCGGTTTTCTGAACTGTAGCGCCTCAGAAATATGAGAAACACAGATAGCATCCTGCTCCTCTAGGTCTGCAATTGTACGCGCAACCTTCAGTACGCGGTTCATTCCTCTTGCAGACAGCGGAAGAGTCTCAGCTGCTTGCGAAAGAAGCTTCTCTTCTGCTTGACCCAGCTTCAGTACAGAGGCTCTATGCTCTTCTCCCAGCTCTGCATTCGTGAGAACACCTGTTTGCTTCTTGCGTTCTGACTGTCGCCCACGCGCTGCCCGAACTCGATTGACTATTTCTTCGGGAGTCTGAGGTGCGCCCTTCGCGGTACGCACCTGGTTGTTCTTGAAGTATTCCGACGCGAGAATGCGAGGCACATG
>JAGQLO010000017.1 GCA_020429185.1 Candidatus Doudnabacteria bacterium | reverse complement strand
GCTGATACGCCATTCTTTGTGTTTGTGGGTCGGCACGATCTTCGAAAAAATCTTCCTGTACTCCTTCGAGCGTTTGCAGAACATGTTCAGGATGCATCTGTGCGTCTTGTTTTGGCGGGTGGTGAGGGGAATGGAACGAAGCAGCTGCAACATGTGTTGCAGGCTCAGGGTATGCAAGATCGTGTTATCTTGCCTGGATACGTTTCTGACAACGACAAAGCGTGGTTGTTGCAGCAGGCTGTTGCGCTCGTGTATCCATCGTTTGCGGAGGGGTTTGGACTCCCGCTTCTAGAAGCATTTGAGGCGAAGTGTCCTGTGGTTGCATCTGATATTGCTATTCATCATGAGGTTGCTGGAGAAGCGGCGCTGTTTGCGGATCCAAACGAAGCCTCAGAATGGGGTGCAGTTCTGAATCGTCTTTTAGAACGACCACAAGATCGTGAAACCCTTATTCAACAAGGTGCCTCTCGGCTCGAGCAATTCTCATGGAGTGCAAGTGCCGAGAAGACACTACGAGTACTAATTGGGTAGAGACTAGAATGGACGTGGGTCGTTCAGAAACGTCTCTATGGGTTCAAATTGATTGTCTGACGTGTGTATATAGGTACACACAATTTTGTTTCCGTGACTAAGAACGATTGCGGCAGGCGGTTCACTGTTTTCTTCGGCAGTTCCAATGACGTAGCGTGAAATGTGGAGTGCCGTTCCTGCATAGTCTGCGAGATCGTGCTGATCGGTGCAGACGCTGTTCATGCGTGTGGCTGTGGTGTTACTTGCGATGTCTGCGGGAACAACCCAACTACTTGTTGCAGGCTCTCCGATTGGAGTGAGTCCTTTGTCGATCAGATGATCTACGAGCTTTGTGTTTGTAATTGGATCTTTGGCGTCGGTTGGGTTTGTGTCGCCGCTTGTGAATGTAGTAATAGCCCACCATCCGCCGAGTAAGATGGCAATGATCAAAACAAAGAGGCCTGTATGTGCTCGTCGTTTCCCGGGAGATGACGAAACCGGCGACGCAGGATGTGCGCCGCCGTCAGGCTGGATCGTCTGCTGTGAACTGTCTTCTTCGTTCATGTACTAGTAGCCGTACGTTTCTGCTTCGTTGTCTGATTGTAGGCTCGATGAGTCTTCGTCGGATGTGTCTGTGAAGTCACTCGACGATGCTGTTTCGTCTGTCTCCGTACTTGATGCACTACTTGTTGTTGTAGAAGAAGATGTGCCGAGCGTGCTCGTGTTTACCGATGTGCCTGAGGTTGAGGAAGTTGTGTCCGTTCCTGAAGTTGCATCTTCCGACTCGGCGACCTCCTTCATGTCGGTTATTTTACGACCGCCTTCGGCTGCAGCTGTTAGAAGTGAATCTGAGTCTGTCCATTGAATAATGTCGAATCCGCGTGGCGCTTCTTCTAGTTCGTAGATCGTTGTGAGCATTTCCGTTGCTAGGTCTGCCACGTAGACTCCTGCCCCATCGAAGGAGACGATGCCCTGGATCGCGTAGAATGCGATGTAGTCTCCACTTGGCGAAAAATGTAGCTGGTCTCCAATCATGTCGAAACCGGTTTGGTTCGCAGTTTCCGTCAGACTTGTAAGCGAAAAGGTTTGCTTTGGGACATCTCGTGGGCTGTCGATCGAGGCAACCGTCAATGTTTCCATGTTGACATCAAATGAGGCTACCAGTGCTTCATTGGGCGAGACTGTTGCGTATTTGGTGCCAGACTGGATTTTTGTGAGCTGGCTGTTTTTAAATGAAAGTCGGTAGAGACTCCATTCACCGAGTCGTTCTTGGTCTCCTTCTACGATCGCGCGGAAATAGGCATGTTGCGGGGTTTGGCGTGTGAGCACCACTGAGATGCCCTCGCTATCACTTCCAATGGTTCCAACACGGGTTCCATCGCTTGTAATGATGGCTTCAGTTCCATCTTCGGACAGTTCAATGTTGATTGTTGGATAGGTTGCAACCGTTGAGGCTTCTTCTGCTTCTGCGAGCTGTGTTTGTAATGCGGCCGTTTGATCAGTGAGCTCGTTGATACGAAGTTGCAAAGGAGTCTCTGCTGCAGCTACTGCTTGTGCCTCTGCGTCTGCAGTGAGTGTTGTTTGCCAAACATATACTCCTGCGCCTGCACCGCCGCCTGCCACAATAACCGCAATAAGGATCCAGAGCCATGTGAGTGATCGCTTCTTTGGGGCTTTGAGGATTTGTTTTTCTGGAGTTGTTTTGGGAGCTGGCGCTTGTTGTAGTGAAACGCTTTCAGCTGCTGTGGGTTTTGGAGCTTCGCTCTGTGGAGTAGGGAGTGCGTCGTTTGCCATGAGAAAAAGTATTGTTCGTGTCCCTAGTGTAGCTGGTTTTTCGACTTGCTTCTAAATGCATGTGGGCAAGACAATAAGGTTGACTAGTGTGCAAGTACGTGCTCAAATATGTAGGCACCCATGGAGGTGCATTGGGCTTCATCGCGTACCCAAGGCGGTGCAATAGCAAGGGTGCCAAGGCGCACCTGTTGAAGCATGAACTTTTACATCTGTCTGTGGCAAGGACCACAGGAGGATCAGATGGCACTTCGAGACCAGAAACAGGTCGCTCCGCGCGACCTTCATAACCTGTTCCCCGAGCAGGATGACGCGGCTAAGTTCGAGATCGCTCAGACGGCGTCGGTCGCCGACTGGGTCTTCGCAGCTTCGTTGCTCCGGTACATGCGCGTCCTGGCGGAGCTTGGGCAGTTGCGTGTGGAGCCGAACGAGACTCGTGGCGAGGCCGCGTATGCTCGCTTCGGTCGCGTTGCCGTAGATCTCGACAAGGTTGTGGCACGTGATGTGCGGCTCGAGCGTCGATTGAAGGTGTTGCGCGAGGCGCTGCAGCGCGATGAATCGCGTACGCAGTTTGCGCACTCTCTCGGGCGTCAGCCGCACGAAACCGAGGACCGCGTGTTCCTCACGATCCGGCAGCCTTGGATCTACGAGGAGCCGGTTGCGGGTTCGTTCGACTCGATGTATTGGGACGTGCCGGGAGGCTATCGGTTGACGTTTGCCCTGCGGCGAGCGTTCGGACCGGGTCGGTATATCGATGCGGGCGTTGTTGTCTCGGTTGCAGATGACGATTCGGCCAAAGCGGCCGCCATGGCGGCTGCGACGAATCCCACCTGCGAGCCCTCGCACGGGACTCCGACCACCGGCCTGCTGCGTGCCCTGCATCAGCTGGCACGCAACCTCAATTGCGAGCGTCACATGCAGGTCAAGGCGACCGGCGTGCTCGTGAGTCTGGAAGCGTGGCCTCACTTCGTGCGGGCGCTCTGTACTCGGATCGATAATCCGGGTCTCGATGCGGGAGCAGTGTTTCAGCATCGAGAGCTTCGTCGTTCTGTACAGCTTTCGCACTCTGGCGCGCCTTGGGTTCGTGAGCTGATGAGCGCGTTTTCGGCTGAAGGTGTGCCTAGTGGTCCGGTGACGGTTCCGTATGGCACCCCTAAGCAGATCTACGTGCCGATGGTGCTCATGTCGGGTGGTCGTGTGACGTATGTCGAAGAGGACTACGTGCAGCACGACATGCCTCAAGGGTACCGGCACTCCTATCGGCACTGGCTCGAGACGAGCGATCCGCGGACCCAGATGCATCTCTGCTGGCCCACCTATCGTTTCCTGCCTGAGGAAGCGAACGGCTAAGCAGTGCATGTTGGCCCACCTCCCTACGGGTTGAGGTGAGGCCTTTTTTCTTTGTCGAAATTCCGTGTATGTGTAGCTCGTATTTCGGTCGGGATCTGGTACACTGTGCGTAATGTCACCTCAGCCCGAGATGATTGGTCACGAGCGTGTACGCGAACTTCTCGCGTCGTTTTCAGGTGTGCAGGGTGCTGCGCCGCACGCCATTTTGTTAACTGGTCCCACCTCGGTTGGGAAGCGAACGGTGGCGCGTGCGTTCTTGCAACAATTGCACTGCTTGGATCATTCAGTCCCAGAAGCGTGCTCAGTCTGTCGTGCCTGTCAGTTGCTTCCAGAAGGGAAGTTGATCGATGCACAGTTGCTTGATCCAGAGGGATCGAAGATTTCGATTGCGGAAGTGCGATCGTTACAAGAGCGTGTTTCTCGAACGGCGATTGAGGGTGGAAGAAAATCTGTGTTGATCGCAGATGCGGAGCGTCTTACAACAGAAGCAGCGAATGCATTGTTGAAGACCCTTGAAGAACCGCCTTCAGATACGACACTTGTACTGACAGCATCGTCCGCTGATGTGTTGCTTCCTACTATTGTGTCGCGGTGTTCTGTGTTGCCATTGCGAACCGTTCCGAAAGAAATGCTTCGCACTCATTTGTTACGGCGTTCACTTGATCCGGCTCGAGTAGAATTAGCACTCGTGCTTGCCGATGGACGTCCTGGTCGTGCGATTCGTTTTTTGGAGCAGGAAGACGACATTCAACAGGCACTTGTACAAGCGAAGGCGGTTGGAGGGTTTAGTTCTCAGTCGCTGATCGACAAGTTTGCGGTTGCGAAAGAACTTTCCGATGAAGAGCGTGAGCGTGTTGATCAATTGCTCGACGCGTGGACGAGCTTGTTGCGATTAGCCTTGCTAACGAAGGTATATCCTGAAGAACATCTTCCCCCGGAGCTGCAGCAAGAACTACATTCTCTTCTTGAGAAGTCCCAGGAACAACTCTTGCAGTTGTTGAAACGCACGCTTGAAACACGAGAAGCGGTGCGCGAAAATGCCAACATTCGGCTTTCGCTTGAATCTTTGCTGTTAGCCTTTTAGAACCAACATACATGACGGCCATTCTTCGATCGCCAAGACTCTTACTCTTATTTGTCGTGCCTGTGGCACTTTTGCTGTTTGGTGGTGTGAGCTGCACGCGACCAAAACCGGATCGAGGCATTCTTCGTTCTGTTGATTCTGGTGCAACGTGGGAGCAGAAAACGCGCGTAGGTGAAGATAAAACGATTGCTGGTCGAAATTTTCTCGATATTCAGGTTTCGCCACACGACGGTTCTGTGATCTTGGCGGGAGGGATCGAGTCTGGTGTGTGGGTGTCAACGAACGGTGCAGAAACCTGGTCTGCCACCAACCTGACACAACCAACAGTGAAGTCTGTTGCATTCTCGGCTGTGACAGAAGGTGTTGTGTACGCAAGTGGTGAGCTAGGTGGCATTGGGAAGATTTACAAGAGTGAAGACAATGGTTCTACATGGTCTGAAGTGTTCTCGGCGACGCATCGCGACCAACGAGTCGAGGTGATTCAGGTGGACTGGTATAACGACGAGATTGTGTATGCTGGAACGCAAGATAATGCAATTCTGAAGTCGATCGATAGTGGAGAGAATTGGCTTGTGAATACGCGTTTCCCATCGGTGATTAATGACATCGAGATCAGTCTGGACGACTCACGTTTGATCTATGCGGCAACAGACGGTTCTGGGTTGTGGCGCACAACAGATGCGGGAGCAACAGAGTGGGTACGTTTACTGGGAAATGAAGACGATGGAGGATTTACCCGCACAAGTCGCGTCTTTGATGTGGAGGTAGATCCAGCGCTGCCAAGTATTGTGTATGCCGCTTCGCGACACGGGTTGACACGTAGTCGTGATAGTGGAGATACCTGGGAAGATGTGCCATTGCTTGTCTCTCCTGGTTCGATTTCCCAGCTGCGCATCGCACTCGATCCATTCAGTTTCCAGCCTGTGTATGTTGCGATCGACTCGTCCTTCTATGCGTCCGATAACTTTGGGGAAACGTGGGACCCGCAAAAGGTGACCAATCACAAAATTCGGGCACTTGCTATTGACCCAAACGATCCTCAGACGTTGTATATGGGTATTCAAGAAGCGAAGTAATACATGACTATGATGAAAGAAGCACAAGAAAAGATGGATGCAGCGCTTGAACATCTTGCTCAAGAGTTCCAGAAGTTGCGTACAGGTCGTGCATCTGCAGAATTGATCGAAAGCGTGATGGTTGACTCCTATGGTGCGCCAACACCGCTCAAGCATTTAGCAACGATTAGTGTGCCAGACTCTAAATCCTTGATGATTCAACCGTTTGATCCTTCGCAAGCTCCTGCCGTCGAAAAGGCATTTCAGGAATCCGATCTTGGATTGAATCCTACATTGGACGGGACTGTTCTGCGCATCACGTTACCGCCAATGACAGAGGAGCGACGCAAAGAGTTGGTCCAGGTTGTTGGAAAGAAGGCGGAGGAGGCACGCGTATCTATTCGTAATGCTCGCGAAGCGATGCATAAGCAGCTCAAGGCCGATGATTCGCTTTCCGAGGACGATAAGAAGGGGAAGGAAAACGAGCTTCAAAAAGCAGTCGATGCTGCGAATGAGCAGGTTCGAGATCTTGCTGAACAAAAAGAGACTGATGTCATGAGCATGTAATCCGCGTCAAACTTACATCAACCACTATGTTGCCATCTCATACGTTTTTACCCATGCGCATTCTGCAAACAGCGCTCTTTGGAGTTGTTGCTTATCTGTTTTTTGTAGCCCCTGTTTTTGCCCAGGCGGCTGTGGAGCCCGATCGCTGGGTGCAAATTGCAGATCCTGGTTTTAATGCTGCTGCGACAGAGAATGACTATGCGACCGCCATTCATGACGCTGTCGAGATAGGTGATCGTCTGTTTGTTTCGACCGATTATGGAATGTTTTACACTACTGATACGGTCGCGTGGACTCGTTTAGATATTGGTGACGTTGGAAGATTTGAGACAACGGATACACAGGTGTTTGTGACACGAACATTTGATCGTTCTTCTTCGAATCTGCCAGCGAATGTCCTTCGATGTTCTATATCAACGGGATGTGACTCTACGTCAGAATGGACAGAAATCGCTGATGATGGATTTGGACAAGGAGATGATGTGGTGGCCGCTCTTGACCTTGAAGTGATCGGAGATCGTTTGTTCTCTTTGTGGTTCGGAACACATACGGATGGTCGAGATGGATCCATTATTGCTTCGTGTCCATTAGCAGAATGTGTTGAGCAATCCGATTGGACAACACTTCTTACGGCAGATGAGTTCACAGATCGCTTTGGGCCACTTACGAGTGAGGGTTCAACAGGATCGTTCTTAAAGAATGTGGATGGTCGTTTGTGGGTTGGGAGATATCGTGGAACAAGTTCAGGTGTGTGTGAGCTCTCCACGGGATGCGATGAGGGGTCTGACTACGTGACAGCCCCAGTGCGTGATCAAAACAATCTGACGCATGCTCCCATTCGATACAACGGGAAATGGCTTTTTCCCACGAGTAGCGTCGGAATTGTGATGTGTGACGATGTGGAGGATTGTCTTAATCAATCAGAAGATGACGTTATCGCGAGCGTAGATTTTGGAGCAGGTGAATCTCTCACAGGGTCATTTTTTCATCTCGCCGTGTATGAAGATACGTTGTATGCCGCTGTTTCGGCGGTAGATGGTCAGAACAACTCTTATGTTCTCCTGTATCAGTGTTCTTCAACGTGTACTTCTGACGCAGATTGGGAACAGATAAGTGAAAACCAATTCGGATTGCCGAATGATGTAGACATGGTGGGAAGTTTCTACCATCCATGGACGTACGTTCTTGGAGTGCATGAATCATTTGGTGGTTTGCTCGTTGGTACTGAGCCACCTCCAGGCGGGGCATCGCTGCTATTTGCGTATGCACTAGACGATACCTATCAGCATCGAGCAAACAAGATCTTCACCTCTCGAGCGAACAGTGGAACAGCTCAGATAAAGGGATTTTCATCTCGGGGTACTGCGTTGAGTTCTACGGATTTTAACGCCTACGACGGCATTGCGTCTGGAGGTGCTCGAATGGCGCTGTGTGATATTGATCAAGATGGTGAAGGCGAACTCGTTGTCGGCGCTAGTCGTGGTGGTGGTCCGCATGTACGTGTTTTTGAACGTGATGGTTCTCGCCGTCCAATCTCCTTTTTCGCGTTTCATCCAGATTTTCGGGGTGGCATTGACGTAGGTTGTGCAGATACAGATGGTGATGGAAAAGACGAAGTGATCGCTTCTCAATTTTCAGGTGGTCAAGGGTGGGTGAAAGTGTATCGTTACAATAATACACAAGAGGTGATCGGCACCTGGAATGCCTTTGGTTCTCCTGAAGTTGGCGCTACTGTTACTGGATGTGACATTGATGCTGATGGAACGGATGAAATTTGTGTTGGTGCAGGACAAGGGGGCGGGCCTCAGGTTCGTGTGTTTGAACCTGATGGAACTGTGAAGCCAATTCAGTTTTTTGCCTTTCATCCAGATTCCAGAACGGGTGTAGATGTTGCGGCGGGAGATGTTGATGGCGATGGCAAAGACGAGATCGTGACCTCTCAGCTGAGAGGTGGTCAAGGATGGGTTAAGGTGTACCGCTATTCCAACCAGCGACCGGTGTTGGGTGAGTGGAACGCGTTTGGAGAGCCTGAATCTGGAGCGAATGTTGAAGTTGCTGACATTGATGGAAATGGGATTCTAGACGTGTTGGTGGGAATGAATGACACAGGATCGAAGGTAAAATCGTACACATATCAAGGTACTGATTTACTTCGTACATTTGATGCCTACGAGGTTGGATTTACGGGCGGTGCTCTTCCAGTGGCCGGACGTTATTAGTCGTCCTGCTGCCGGTATTCCCTCCTTGTTGTTATCGTACCTGCTTTCCTTACACGTGGCCTCGCGATACACTGGGTCTTAGTTGAACTTACTTCGCACATGTTGACTTTCCTTATTTTTGTGGTTGTGTTGGGCTTGCTCGTCTTCGTCCATGAGCTTGGGCATTTTATTATGGCCAAGCGCGCTGGCATGAAGGTGGAGGAGTTTGGGTTTGGATTTCCTCCTCGGCTTTTTGGAGTGAAGTACAAAGAAACGATTTACTCGCTGAACTGGATTCCACTGGGAGGATTTGTGAAGATTTTTGGAGAAAATGGTGAGACAGACGAGGCTGGTAGTTTCCGTTCAAAGTCATTTCTACAGCGATTTGCGGTATTGATTGCAGGAGTCACGATGAACATGGCTCTTGCATGGTTTTTGCTGTCGATCGTCTTTGGTATTGGTGTTCCAACTGTTCTGGAAACGGAAGATGATGCAGCTCGAGCTGAAGATGTGAAGGTTCAGGTTGTTGATGTGGCGACGTCATCGCCAGCAGAAGAGGCTGGGTTGCAGATTGGTGATGAAATTCGTGCAGTGCAGGGCGAAGCTGTTGAGTCTGTCGAGCAGGCTGTGTCTCTTGTGGATGCGCGTCGCGGAGAGGAAACAGAGCTCACGCTTGCGTTTGGTGATGAAGAGCGAACAGCAACGGTTGTGCCTCGTGCTGAGACTCCGGAAGGAGAGGGGGCGCTTGGAATCGGTCTCGTGCGAACGGGCACACTTTCGTATCCTTGGTATGAAGCAATTGGACGTGGGTTTGTGTCTGCCTTTGCGCTTCTTGGAACGATCGTGATTGCGTTTGGAACTATCATCGTTGAGATTTTTTCAGGAGCGGGCGTGTCTGCCGACTTAGCGGGCCCTGTTGGAATTGCAGTGTTAACGGGCCAGGCAGCAAAGTTGGGCATTGCTTCGTTGCTTCAGTTTACGGCGGTCCTTTCTGTGAACTTGGCGTTGATTAATGTCTTGCCACTCCCGGCCTTGGATGGAGGTCGTATTCTGTTTGCCATTATTGAAAAGCTTCGTGGTAAGCCCGTTTCTCAGAAGACGGAGGGAATGGTGCACACCGTTGGGTTTGTCTCGCTGTTGGTGCTCATGCTTGCCGTGACTGTTCGTGATGTGGCTCGTTTCTGGGATCCAATCGCGAACTTCTTCCAGAATTTGTTCTAGATCGTTATGCGACAATCACACTTATTTACAAAAACACTGCGTGATGCTCCAAAAGGCGAGGACGCAGTGAACGCAAAACTCCTGATTCGAGGCGGATACATTCATAAAACAATGGCGGGGGCCTATGCCTATTTGCCGCTTGGGTTGCGTGTCATTCAAAAGATTTCAAACATTGTCCGTGAAGAGATGAATGCGATTGGAGGGCAGGAGTTGTTGATGACTGCACTACAGCCAAAGACCGTCTGGGATGAGACCGGTCGGTGGGATGAGGAAGTTATGTACCGCCTGCAAGATGCGCATGGTGGTGAAACAGGTCTTGGGTTTTCTCACGAAGAGGCGCTGACGGATGCGGTGCGTGCTCACGTGCAGTCTTACAAGCAGCTTCCATTTTACGCCTATCAAATTCAGACGAAGTTTCGCAATGAAGCACGTGCAAAGTCTGGTATTTTACGAGGTCGCGAATTCCTGATGAAGGATCTCTACAGTTTTCACACGAATGAAGACGATTTGAATGCCTACTACGACACGGTGGCAGATGCGTATCGAACGGTTTTCGAACGCTGTGGATTTGAAACGGTCTATTACACGGAAGCTTCCGGTGGTTCGATGTCGCATTTGCCATCACATGAATTCCAGGTGCCGATCGAGGCGGGTGAAGATACGGTGCTTGCCTGTGATGCGTGTTTGTATGCGTACAATGAAGAGGTGTGGGCTGAGAAGTCTGTTTCGGAGGGATTGTCTTGTCCTGAGTGTGGAAAGGCTGAACTAAAGCAGGTCACAACAAGTGAGGTTGGAAACATCTTCCGTCAGTTGCTGAAGTACTCAGAGCCAATGAAGGCGTTGTTCGCCTCTGAAGAGGGGGGAGACAAGCCGATTGTGATGGGAGCGTATGGACTTGGTATTTCTCGTTTGATGGGAATTGCTGTTGAAGATTCCCACGACGAAGATGGGATTATTTGGAACGAAGCGCTGGCTCCGTTTAGAGTTCATTTGATTGCACTTGCAGACAAGGAGGGTGTTGTAGCTGAGAAAGCGGACAACCTGTACGAAGCGTTGCAGCAGGCAGGAATTGAGGTGTTGTACGACGATCGTGATGCTCGACCAGGTGAAAAACTTGCTGATGCAGATCTTTTGGGAATGCCTATTCGTGTTGTGGTGGGATCTCGCTCACTCGAACAAGGGGGCGTTGAGGTGAAGCGACGTTCTGAGGTAGAAGGGTTGGTTGTTTCTCTCGATCAGGTGGTTGCGCAGCTGTCCTAGCTTGCGTCTCTTCTCGCATCTGCCATCATAGGTCGTTCTATGAAACCACTCGACACCGTTTTCGGCCGCTTCTCAAAAGATATCGGTATTGACCTTGGAACGGCGAACACATTGGTGTACGTACGTGGGAAAGGAATCGTGATCAACGAACCGTCTGTGGTGGCTGTCAACCAGCGTACGGGTCAGATTCTGGCGATCGGAAACGAGGCAAAGCGCATGGTGGGTCGAACGCCCGGACATATTACGGCTACACGACCGTTGGTGGACGGTGTTGTCTCTGACTTCGAGGTGACAGAGCAAATGTTGAAGTACTTCATTGAAAAGGTGCATCAAGAAGGTTTCTCGTTATTTCCTCGTCCGCGCTGCGTTATCGGTATTCCAGCCGGTGTAACCGAAGTGGAGAAGCGTGCTGTAGAAGAGGCGGCATTGTCTGCTGGGGCACGCGAGGTGTTTCTGATCGAGGAATCCATGGCGGCAGCTATTGGGGCGCGTCTTCCTGTACAGGATGCATCTGGAAATATGATTGTTGATGCTGGTGGTGGAACGACAGAGATTTCCGTGATCTCGTTGGGTGGTGTTGTGGTGTCCCGTTCACTTCGTATTGCAGGAGACGAAATGAACCAGGACATTATTCGGTATGCCCGAAATGAACACAATTTGTTGTTGGGTGAGCGAACGGCGGAGGATATTAAGATCGCTGTTGGGTCTGCATTGCCGCTCGAAGATCCCCTTGAAACAACCATGACAGGTCGTGATCTCTTGACTGGTCTTCCACGTAAAGTAGTTGTAGATGACGCACAAATTCGGGGTGCGCTCGCAAAATCAGTTTCGACGATTGTGACGAATATCAAATTGGTTGTAGAGGAGACACCGCCTGAGTTGGTGGCGGATATTATGGAGCGTGGAATTGTGTTGGCTGGTGGTGCCACATTGTTGCGCGGGCTCGATACGCTGATTGCGCAAGAAACCCAGATTCCCGTTTATCGAGCGGATGATCCGCTGACAGCTGTGGTACGTGGTACGGGTGTCGTTCTTGAAGACCTTGATGCATTGATGGAAGTGCTGATCTCGACCAAGTTCGAGAAAGCGTTATCGTAGTCGCGCCCTATGGCACGCGTTCGTCGTCGTAGCACCACGCGCAATCGTTCTTCATTTACCTTGCTACTCGTATTGGCAGGTCTTCTTGTCGTATTGATTGTGTTGCATGTGATAGGGCCGCTGAAACCTGTTGAGGGAGTTGTCTTGCGTTTGCTGCGGCCGGGCATGTCCGCCACTCAAACGGTCGGTTCAGAAACAGGAGGATTGTTTTCAACGCTTTCCGGAATTGGATCGCTACCGAAAGAGAATGCTGTGTTGCGTGAAGAGGTTGATCGACTGCTCGTTGAAGCGGCACGCGTGGAAGAACTGGAGCGCGAAAATGCTCTTTTGCGTGAGCAGTTGGGATTTGTGGAAGAGGCGCAGGCGGAAACAGTGCCTGCGTTGGTTATTGGTCAGCCACCGTTTGCAGAGTTTCAATTGATTGTATTAGACAAGGGAGAACGTGACGGTGTTCACGAGGGAGATACTGTAGTGCTGTCGAATGGACTGCTTGTTGGTCGCGTACTTTCCGTGAGTACAGCGACTTCGGAAGTGCTTCTTCTGACTGATTCGCACAGCTCGGTTCACACGGTTGTGCAGGGCTCGCGTGCGAATGGCATTGTGGAAGGAGATCGTGGACTAGGGTTGTTGCTGACATCTGTGCCACATGAATCAGAACTAAAGGTTGGAGATCGTGTGGTCACAACGGGTCTTGCTGGTCAGTTTCCAAAAGGGCTTCTTGTTGGAACGATTGAAGATGCACCCGATCCTGGCAATGACCTGTTTCGAGAAGCACGCGTGAAGCCTGTCGTTGATTTTGATCAATTGGAATTTGTGTTTGTGATTACAGCCTCATGACCCGCACATTTTCCATTGCTGTCTCGCTGTTGTTGATGTTGTTGTTGCAGGTTAGTTTTTTCCCTGCGGTTTTGTCGTATTCGCTTTCGCCGCATTTGATTCTTGTGGGTGTTGTGATGTGGGTTGTCCTTGGAAGTGATGATGTGGCATTTGCGTGGGCATTTGCGGGTGGGTTGTTGTTAGATGCCTTCTCGCCTGACTTATTCGGTATGCAGACGTTGCTCCTGTTGGTTTCTGCTGCTGTGTTGATTTTGATTCGTGATGGCGTAGTGAGTTCCAAGAGTCGATGGCTGCATGTCTCGCTGAGTATTGTGGGGTCACTCATTGTTCTTCTCGTTCCGCTCGCGATTCGACCGCTGATGCGGGTTTTTATTCCTGAGGTGCTTGTACCGAGGTATGGATGGGTGTTATTGGCGCTGCTGTTTGGAACGTTTGTGTTGAATGTGTTGGCCACGATTGTGATGAAGCCGTTGTTTACTCGTCTGACCACGTTGTTTCTGTATGTTGAGAAGCGACGTGCTACGAAACCGTTTGGTGTATAGCTATGCCTATAGATCCATTCGACATTCCGCATTTGTTTACGGATCCGACGAGACGGATCCAGAAACAAGAGCATGGCGAGGAGTGGGAGGAATCGCTTGCTGCCTCTGGCGACGCTTCTGCACCTCGTGCGGTGCGTTTGTTGTTTGATACCACAACACTTCGTTGGATTTTGTTTGTTGTGGCTGCCTTTTTTGTGTTGCTTGTTGTTCGACTGTTCGTACTTCAGGTTGCGCAAGGTGTTGATTATCGTCTCGCGGCTGATGAAAACAGGTTCCGAGAAATTGTCACGCCAGCGGCGCGTGGACTTATTTTAGATGCAGATCGTGATCCGTTGGCACTCAATATGCCCTTGTATGACGTTGCCGTGGTGCCAGTTGATTTGCCCGATCGTGAAAGTGAGGATTGGAATCGTCTTCTTGATCATGTGCTTCGGTCAGCTCAGTCTTCTGAAGAACCGCCTACACGTGAAGAGTTGGAGGCACTTCTAGTAGAGATGGATCCGCGCTCGTATGTTCCGCAGACGATCTTAAAGGAGATTTCCCGAGAAGAAGCCTTGCGTATCCAGGCGATGTCACTTGAACTTCCTGGAGTGGAAGTGGTGTATCGTTCGCGTCGTCTTTACGAGGGCGGTTCGGATTTCGCGCATTTGTTGGGATATGTGGGAAGTATTTCTCGCGAGGAATACATAGAACAGTCTGAAGCGGGTGACTTTTATTTGTTGAACGATGTGATCGGGAAGAATGGATTGGAGTCGTACTATGAATCTGAATTGCGCGGACAATATGGTCGCAAACAAGTCGAGGTTGATTCGCTTGGAACGCTGAAGAGTATTGTGGCTGAAGAACCTGATGTGTCAGGGGAAAGCTTGATCTTGTCGATCGATAAGGATTTCCAAGCCTACTCGCGTGAACGACTCCAAGAGGCAATGGATGCGTCTGGATCAAAGGCTGGATCTGTTGTTGCCATGGATCCTCGTACTGGAGATATTTTGGCGTTGGTAAGTTTGCCTGCATACGATCCAAACTTGTTTTCGGAAGGCATTTCGCAGAAGGAGTATACGCAGTTGCTCGAGGACGAGGGCCGTCCGTTGTTTCATCGGGCGGTGATGGGAACGTATCCTCCTGGTTCCACAGTGAAACCAATGGTGGGAGCAATTGCGATTGATGCCGGCGTCGTTGATGCGACGACGACCGTTGAAGACCGCGGTCAAATTCGTGTGCAACACGAATATAATCCAGAGATTTTTTACACGTTTGTAGGTTGGAACCGATCTGGGTTGGGCGTCATGGACTTTTTTTCGGCCGTGGCAAAATCTTCTGACATCTATTTCTATGTGGTTTCGGGTGGATTTGAGGATCGTGAAGGACTCGGAAAAGAACGTCTTGCTGAAGGGTATCGTTCGTTTGGTCTTGGATCACCGCTTGGAATCGATTTGCCGAGTGAGGCGGGAGGGTTGGTACCGACCGAGGGATGGAAGCGTGAGGTAAAAGGGGAGGCTTGGTATCGGGGAGATACATATCACATGGGAATTGGTCAGGGAGATGTGTTAACGACTCCGTTGCAAGTTGCGTCTTGGACGGCGACGTTGGCGAATGGAGGAACCATCTATCAACCTCGTTTGGTGCGAAAATTGTACGATGTGAACACAGATGTTACGCGTGACGTACAACCAGTGGTGCTGCGAGAGCGTGTCGTTACGCCTGAAACAGCAGCATTGGCACGTCAGGCTATGCGTCAAACGGTGTTGGACGGTTCAGGCCGTGCTCTTCAGAGACTTTCGTTCTCCTCTGCTGGAAAGACAGGAACGGCTCAATATGCAGGAAACACGAAAGAACACGCCTGGTATACCGGATTTGCGCCGTATGAAGATCCAGAAATTGTCGTCACTGTGCTTGTAGAGGGTGGAGGTGGTGGAGATGAAACCGCTGTTCCGGTTGCAGGAGATGTGCTCAACTGGTACATGTCCAATAAAGATTTGTAATGCCAACGTCTAATATTGCGAGACGAATGGATGGAAATGCCGTTGCTGCAACGGTTCTTCAGCGTCTTTCTGGACGTGTTGAGGCGGTGCGTGCTCAGCGAGGAAGTGCTCCGCGCCTTGGTGTGGTGTTGTTCGGAAACAATGGTTCTTCGTTGAGTTACATTCGAAAAAAACAGGAATCGGCCAAGATGGTGGGCATAGAAGTTGTGTTGCTTCACCAAGAAGATGTGACAGACGCTGCTGTTGCAAAAGAGGAATTGCGGGCATTTCAAGAGAATGAGCGGCTAGATGGTCTTATTGTTCAGCTGCCACTTCCATCTTCAATGCGTGCATCCACGCGAGAAATCCTTGATGTTATCGATCCTTCGCTTGATGTTGATTGTCTCACGTCTGTTTGTCAGTCACGTTTGGCAGACGGAGATCTGCTGGTTGTTCCGCCAACACCGGCATCGATTTTGGCGTTGTTAGAAGCGTACGATGTTGATCTGGATGGGAAGCGAGTTGTGTTGGTTGGGCATGGAACATTAGTAGGAAAGCCACTTGCAGCCCTTCTTCCTGGAACGGGTGCGGCTGTCACAATTTGTGATAGAGAAACGCCCGATCTTCTTGCGTGTACTCTTGAGGCAGATGTTGTTATTTCTGCGACAGGGGTGCCTGGATTGATTATCGGTGAGATGTTGAAAGAGGGAGTTGTGGTGGTTGATGCTGGTACGGCTATCGAAAGTGGGGGTGTTGCGGGTGATGTTGATACGCTTTCTGTTGAGTCTGTCGCTTCGCTCGTGTCTCCTGTGCCGGGCGGAGTCGGTCCGCTCACGGTTGCGAAATTGTTAGAAAACGTTGTGGAGCTCGCTGAGCAGTATTCTTCACGATAAAATTGACCTTTCGTCGTTTCCTGGTACTCTCGTGTGGACCGATTTTCCTATTGAATGATGATGTATGGATCCAGTATTTCTCACCCCTGAGGGTCTTAAGAAGCTTGAGCAGGAACTTGAGCAACTGAAAGGTCCGGAGCGAAAAGAGATTGCCGATCGTATTCGTGTTGCGTTGCAGCAGGGTGACCTTTCTGAAAATGCGGAATATCAGGAGGCGAAGGAAGCACAGGCGCTGAATGAACAGCGTATTGTTGAAATGGAAGAAAAGGTGAAGCAGGCAAAGGTTATTCGTAAGTCCACAGGAACAAACGTTCGTCTTGGATCTACTGTTGAAATTGAATCAGATGAATTTGGTGCACAGACGTATTCCATTGTGGGTGCGCACGAAGCAAACCCTTCTGAGGGGCGTATTTCAAACGAATCTCCAATCGGGGCTGCGCTTATTGGACATGAAAAAGGCGATAAAGTGATGGTACAAACCCCTGGCGGAGAGATGGAATACAAGATCAAGACGATCTCGTAGTTCGGGGCTCCGTTTGTGTGTAGAAAGCGGCGCCTCGGGCGCTCTTTCTATTTATGGCCGATGTGTGGATTGACTGATAGGATTTCTTTATAGCGAAGCACTATGTATTGGGTAGATCGAGATGTAGAACAGATTCAACAACGGTTTGCGGATCACATTGCTGCGGGATCAACTATTTTGGTGCGCGATGAAAAAACAGCATCAGGCCGCGTTCATGTGGGCTCACTGCGTGGAGTTGCAGTCCATTCGCTTGTTGCACGTGCGTTGCGACAAGCGGGTGTGCAGGCGAAGTTTGTGTATGAGATCAATGATTTTGATCCGATGGATGGATTGCCTTCGTATCTTCCGAAGGAGGAATATGCTGAGCATATGGGAAAGCCGTTGCGAGATGTGCCTTCTCCAGAGCCAGACAAGGCGGAAAACTTTGCAGAATATTACGGACAGGAATTTGAGCGGACGATTGAGGGACTTGGTTTTCAGGTTGAGTTTTCACGACTCTATCCAAAGTACAAGGCTGGTGAATTCAACGATGTGATTACTCAGGCGCTTGAGCATCCAGATCAGATACGTGCCATCTATAAAGAGGTGAGTGGTTCGGAGAAGCCAGACGATTGGTATCCACTTCAGGTTGTCTGTCCTGATTGTGGAAAGGTCGGTACTACAAAAGTGACTGGATTTGATGGGTCATTGGTTTCGTATGTGTGTTTGCCTGATCTTGTGGAATGGGCGACGGGATGCGGAGGGTCTGGCGAGATTTCTCCATACAATGGAAATGCAAAATTGGCGTGGAAAGTAGAGTGGGCAGCGAAGTGGAAGGTGTACGGTGTTCATGTTGAAGGTGCTGGAAAGGATCATAACGCGGCAGGGGGGTCGCGCGATGTAGCGTCTCACATTGTTGGTCCTGTTTTTCAGTATGACGATCCATACGATATCAAGTACGAGTTCTTGCTCTTGGGTGGAAAAAAGATGTCGAGCTCGAAAGGAATCGGTGCTGCTGCATCTGAGATGGCGGCGTTACTCCCTACGGAGTTAGTGCGTTTGTTAATGATTGGAAACAAGCCTCAACAAGCGGTTGATTTTGATGCGTCTGGTGACACCGTCGTGAAATTGTTTGATCGTTATGACGAGTTGGCAGCGCACTACTTTGATCGACAAGACGGGGAACGTCAGCGCGATTTTGTTCGACAGTTCGAGATGATTCACCCTGAGGGGGCTGAACTTCCAGATCGATTCTTGCCTCCGTTTTCTCAAATCGTGTTCTTGTCGCAGATGCCTAATGCCGATCTTGAGGCACGTGTAACAGAAATGAAAGGGTCTACGTTGACGGATGCAGACAAGGCTGAGATTGCACATCGTGTTGAAGCTGCACAACGTTGGTTGGAGATGGCGGCGCCAGAGCAGTACATCTATCAAATACAGGAAGAGATTCCTTCAGATCTTCAGCTCGATGAAGAGCAGCGTGAGGCACTTGGGCGTATTGCAGATCTGATTGAAGCGGGAAAGCGAGATGAGGAATTACAGACAGCCCTCTTTGCGGTTGTAAAAGATGAGCTTGGAGTGCAACCAAAGAAGGTATTTCAGGCAATCTATCAGTCGTTGCTGGGACGTGATTCTGGACCTAAAGCTGGAACGTTCCTTTCTGCGCTCGACACAGATATGGTTGTGAGTCGTTTTCGTGAGCTTTCTCATTCTTAGTGATTGTTGTCATGTCTGTCTCACGAACGGTTCTCGTGTTTGGAACATTTGATCCGTTGCACGAAGGACATTTGTCGTATTTCAAGCAAGCTCGCTTGCAAGGTGATCGTCTCGTATGTGTTGTGGCACGTGACGTCACAGTGAAGCGTGTGAAGGGAGCGAAGCCAATGTATTCAGAGCAAGAACGGTTTGCAGCTGTTGGAAGTTGCGGTTTGGTGGATCAGGTTGCGCTGGGAAGTACAAAAAACGTGTATGACGTATTGGGCGTCTTTGAACCGGATGTGATTTGTTTGGGGTACGACCAGCATGCATTTACAGGAACGCTTACTACAGAGCTGAAGCGTCGTGGTTTGAGTTGTGACATTGTTCGCTTGAAGGCCTACAAGCCTGAGGAGTTTAAGTCTTCCATTATCAAGGCGAAGGCTTTGTAAAAGAAAAGTCCCCATCAGGTGGGGAAGGGTGCTCGCATCATACAGGCAACAAGCTCACAGGCGTTGTTCAATGTGCGTCGGGCGCCGTTTCGATCTGCAAGAAACGGAGCGACTTCCGCCATTACGCCGCTGACAACTGGGAAATGCGCGCCGATACGTTCCGTTACGCGCATTCCGAACCCAGCTGAGTATCCGCCGGGTTCCGGAGTGCCGGTCGCTGGTGCTTCCGCAGCATCAAGTCCGTCGATGTCCCAGTCGATGTGCACGACGTCGACGCCAGCAGCTTTGAGCGCGGCAATCGTATCGTCTGCGATCGCGTCTGCGCCTCGCTCGAGACATTCCGGTGCCCAGAACTGCGTCATGCCGCGTTCTGCTTGCCACTGCGCTTGTGACTTGGTTGTTGCACGAATGCCGATTTGCACGAAGGCGCGTGGGTCGTGCAGTTCCTGCAAGACCCAGTAGGCCCAGGTCGAATAGGCCCACTTAACGCCGAGTCGGTAGTCAACCATGTCCGTGTGCGCATCGAAGTGTACGACGCCCAGCTTCTGTCCGAGTCGACGTGCTCGCTCGATCGAAGCTCGCGCAATGGCGTACGAGCCACTGTGATCGCCGATGAGGGCGATCAGTCGCACCTGGCTGTGTCGTTGCATGACGCGACGCGCTGCTTCTTCCGCGACGCTCAACGGCGCGACAGGGTCGTCACACGTCGGGTCGTCGTACAGTGCTCGGCGTACCTCTCTAAGGACGTCGGCCGAGCAGGCGTCGTCGTGCAGGAGTTGTGGCACGACTCGTACGTCTCCGACAAGCGCCGCCCCTTGGAAGGCTCGATATGCCTCAGGCGTAAGAGATCCTTCGTTCGCGAAGAAGCGAAGCATCGCGTTTGGCCCTTCAGCAGATCCTCGGCGTGAGCCAGAGCCCGTATCGAACGGCAGGCCGAGAATGGCGTTTCCGCCCATATTCAACCGCAAATGTTGCGCACGCCATGCTTCGAACAGCTGCTCGTCGTCAAGCGAACGCACTCCCAGGAGTTGTCGCGACAATCGACCCTGTTCTTGTAGGCCTGTGCTGAACAGCGCTCGTCCTGCGCCTGGTGGGCGCAGGTAACGCTCGAGATCACGTCGTATGTCCATTTCTACACCAACTTCAAGGTTCGAGGGGTTGTTCCCCACGCAGTTACCCTAGAAAAACAACAGAAAAGAGGCAACTTCGATAACTTGCTCAAAAGCGGTAGAAGGGGCACACTAGAGGACATGAACCTATTTCCTCGACTATGAATACGCTTCTCCGTACCGCTCGTCTAGGACTATTTCTCATTCCGCTTCTGTTTCTCTTGCCGGCTTCGGCAAGTGCCTTTGAAGTTCGTCTTCCTGAAGAGGCTCCTGCATCTACATCGGGTGACGTGTTGCTCGCAGAAGATGAGCTTATTGCAGATGACCTCTTTATTGTAGGTGAGTCCGTTTCGATTGAGGGAACGGTTGATGGTGATCTGTATGTTTTTGCAGGTGAGGCGTCGATTACGGGTACGGTCACGGGCGATGTATATGTTGCGGCAGGAAATGTGGTGGTGGATGGAGTGGTTTCAGATGATTTGATGGTCGCAGCTGGTGAGTTGCGTGTTGCTGGTCAGGTTGGTGACAATGCAGTTGTTGGAGCAGGTCAGTCGCTATTCGAAGAGGGAAGTATGATTGGACGAGATCTTGTTATTGGGTCTGGACTGTTGAATTTTGATGGGGCGTTGGGGCGTTTTCTCACATTTGGTGCGGGTGACCTGACGGTAGACGGAGAAGTGGGTGATGCCGTTCGTGGAAGTGCGGATACGCTGACGCTTGGTACAAGTGCTGTTGTAGGAGGAGATGTAGATTTCTCTGGACCACAGGAACCTGTGTATCAGGATGGTTCGTCCGTCGTTGGAGAGAAGCGTTATACGGAAGCTGGAAAAGCGCCCGCTGTTGCGGAACGCAGCGAAGCTTCTGCTGTATTGATCGGGTTTGGAAAGTGGTTGTTGAAGCTGCTTGGCATGATTCTTGCTGGTGCGATTATGTTGATTCTGGCACCAATGTCTTCGAAGGCTGCTGAGGAAGCACTTCAACGTGAAACAGGAAAAACCTTCTTGGTTGGATTGGTTGCGTTGTTTACCTTTCCACTTGTTGCCCTCGTCCTCATGATCACCGTAGTCGGTATGCGCGCGGCGTTTGCCTGGGGGGCATTCCTCACGTTCTTCATGATCATGGGACACACATTTGTTGGGCTATGGTTGGGACGCTTGCTGTTGAAAGGTCGAACGCAAGGGAAGCCGGTCCACGACCTATGGGTGATGTCGTTGGGAATTTTGCTTGTGTCCATCTTTGTGTCAATTCCATTTCTTGGAGCGTTCTTCTCGATCCTTGTTGCTGTCTTTGGTGTAGGAGCAGCATTGATCGCCACACGTCGTCGAAATCTCTCAGAAATGGTAGAGGCGCCAGTGTCTGGCTCTTCCGCAGAGCGTCATTTTTCTCGTGACGATTCCCCTGCGGGGGACGAAGAGTAGTGCTGGGCCGTCCGGCCATACGAGAGAGAAGTGTAATGAATTACTATGTTGGATATTAATGCCATTCGAAAAGATTCGGGTCCGTTGATGGCGGAAGTCAAGAAGCGTGGCCAAGAGTTTGATATTGATGACTTTCTGAAACTTGATCAGGAACGTCGTGATCTTATTCAGAAAACAGACGAGCAGCGCTCCCAGTTGAAGTCTGCCAATGCGGAAATTGCCCAGTTGGAAGGAAAGGAAAAGCAGGCGCGCATTTTGGAGTTGAAGGCTGTTTCAGATCGCTTGACCGAAGATGAAGCGAAGCTCGCTGCACTGACAAAAGAGTGGGAGGATCAATTCCTGAAATTGCCGAATATTACCCACGATACTGTTCCTGCGGGAGGTGAAGCAAATAATGTTGTAGAACGAGAAGAGGGAGCAAAACCAAGCTTTTCGTTTACGCCAAAACCGCATTGGGAATTGCTTGAGCAACACGGATGGTTCGATCGTGATCGTGCCGCAGAAGTTTCAGGAAGTCGCTTTTGGTATCTCAAAGGAGATGTCGTTCGTCTTCAGATGGCTCTGCAGAACTGGGCGTTCGGAGTCGTTGCTGGAAAAGGATACGAACCTGTGATTCCTCCGTATCTTGTGAAAGAAGAGGCGTTGTATGGAACAGGGTTTTTCCCTGGAGCTGATGAAGGAGAGGTCTATCGTGTTCCAGAAGAGGATCACGACGATCTGTTTTTGATCGGAACGTCTGAAGTATCGCTTGTGTCGTTGCATGCGAAAGAGACCCTCGATCTGAGCGGTGGACCGAAAAAGTATCTTGGGTTATCACCTTGTTACCGACGTGAGGCAGGGACATACGGTAAGGATACAAAGGGCATTATTCGTGGACATCAGTTCGACAAGCTTGAAATGGTCGTCTTCTGTAACCCTGAAGACTCCTGGACGCTCTTTGATGAGATTACCGGTATTCAAGAGGAAATTTTGCAACAACTCGGGTTGGCCTATCGTATGTATCTTCCGGCCGCTGGAGATACGGGTAACAAGAATGCGAAAACCTATGAACCAGAAGCTTGGTTCCCGGGCGAAGATCGATATATCGAGGTGCAGTCTGTTTCGAATGTCACAGACTATCAGGCGCGACGTCTTGGAGTGAAGGTCTCAAACGGTGAAGGAAAAAAAGTTGTGGCACATACTCTCAATGGAACCGTTGTCGCGATGAGTCGTATGCTTGCAGCAATCCTTGAGAACTATCAGCAAGAAGATGGATCCGTCCGTATTCCAGAGGTTCTGCAGCCTTTGATGGGAACAGATGTGATCGGTGTCGCTTCTTAGATATGCAGACGGTCGTAGAGATTTCACGCTCTGCGCTTGAGCACAATGTGCGGCAGATTCGAGGACAGCTTGGTGCTTCTACCAAGCTGTCTTTAGTGCTAAAGAGCAATGCTTACGGACATGGAACTGAAGAAGTGTTGCGTGTTGTTGGGCCGCTTGCAGATGTGATCGCGGTTGTTGATGGCTCAGAGGCGCTTGAAGTTCGTGCGCTTGGATATACGGGACGCCTCAGTATCCTTTCGATTCTTGATGAGGTTATTTTACCTGAACTTCTCGAAGCGAGTGTGGAGC
>JAGQLO010000016.1 GCA_020429185.1 Candidatus Doudnabacteria bacterium | reverse complement strand
TGGCGCAAGTACGTCTCGGGCACGTGCGTAGATTACTCGAACAAATCGCATGGTCGACACCTAGGCAACGGACTGCTCTTGTTTCGATGTCTCTGGTTCTACGTAGCCATCACGTTCAATTTCTCCCTTCCAGCCTCGTGTAGGAATGAAATCGAGATGAAGAGAGTCAATGGATGGATCGTTTGATGTAAGCTCAACATCCTCGGCTGCATACGGTGCGAGCGGAAAGGGTTCTTGTGTTCCAAACGCCTCCCGTACCTGTGGAATACGCTTCCAATCGAATCCCATTACGTGTGCCGCCGCATAGTCGATTGTTACTGGGTTGAGGGCTGCAATAAGAATGCCAGCCTTCTTTGGCGTATGCTCCATTGGCCCTTCTCGTTCTCCTCCAAGCAACCCGTCGACAACACCAAGATAGCTGCGCTGCCGTGTCTTCTGTAATGCTCCTGATTTATCCGCGAACAAAATAATGTTGTTCAAATCGATAATACAGCGCCAAATCGTGTCATTTCCGTACCATGAACCTTCTGCGGTGCCAGTCTCCTCACGTGTGGTTGCATGTGTCACACTTTCTTCTACCTCAA
The DNA here is from genome assembly GCA_020429185.1 of Candidatus Doudnabacteria bacterium. Taxonomy (GTDB): domain Bacteria; phylum Patescibacteriota; class JABMPQ01; order JABMPQ01; family JAGQLO01; genus JAGQLO01. The sequence goes on along the minus strand of JAGQLO010000016.1, from coordinate 24,425 downwards.
CTTCATCTGCGGTTTTTCCATGGTGAAAGATAAGGCCGTGTACTTTACGCACCAACACTGCCAACGGCAGTGACCACTTGTGCCGTTTCAAAAAAGAGAAGATGTGCCACTTCAACCACAATGTTGCGTGAAATTTCTCATACTCATCGCCACCATGCTTTGTACTCCCACGTCGATGGTGTGCCAACCAGCGTTTGTCGCCATTTATTCCAATCAGATTCTTCATGGCGCACGTTAACCCTGCCTTACGATGGGTTTTGAGTTTCGGAACATTCAAAAAAAAGTCGGCCTGTAAGACAGAGTTTGGAACGTAGTATTCGTTTACCTCTTTGTTGTGGTGTGGAGGTACAGTCCCCTTCCCATAGTCCGTAATTTCAAACAGTTCTGCGTGTTCGATTACCGGCATGAGACGACTGTCGGCACCGATGTTTACAGCTGTATATCCACGCGGATCTCGGTCCTGGAAGTCACGATCAATAATGACTCCGTCTTTATTTTGTTGTGAGATTTCCTTTCGAAGGTCCAGTAGTTCAATGTTGATGCCCTTTTCTGCGTAGAACTCCACAAGCGCCTTGAGTCCTGATCCTTCAATAATCTTTTCCCAGTTCGAAGACTGTAGCGGAACATCGCCGATCACGATTGTTCCCTCACCTTTCGTCGCAAGCAACACATAGTCAACAAGCGGTCGAATCACCGCCGCTTGTGAAATCATGCTTTTTGTTCCCTCTTCTCCGAGCGGATGTACTGCTCTTACTAGATTGGGTTTGATTGTTGTGTGCTGCCCCGGCCTCACCAAGTCCTTAAATGGGTTCCATTCTGGCGTACCGCGATTCTCCGCATCTAACCCAAGAAGTTCAAGTGACTCGCGGACATGCGCATACACCACATTTCCCTGCCTAATATCTTGCTCATAAGGAAGATGGACGCACTCAGGAAACCGTTCCCCTGGCTCAAACGGCGCATTAGGGTAGTCGTAGGTATCTGTATGATGGACGGCCGCCCGTTGCTGTGGTGGAAGTGAGTTCATTGCAGTGCATTCGGTCTCGATGGTACTGTGATTTCCACCTCGGTGCAACGCGGAAAATCACGTTTTCTACGCCATTCTAGTGCCTTATGACCGAACAACAGGTAAAAAGTCAAGAGCCTTCCGCTCTCGAAAAAGAGCATGCTCTTCGCTCAAACCTACTGGAACTTGGCTCGCTTCTTGTCGCCTACTCAGGAGGCGTTGATAGCACTTATCTGCTCGCTGTCACACATAGCGTATTGGGTGATCAGGCACTCGGAGTAACCGCTCGTTCTGTCAGTCTTTCTTCACGTGAACTCAAGACGGCTATCGCTCAAGCACAAGCAATCGGAGCACGACATGAACTTGTGAAGACGTACGAACTAGACGATGAACGCTACCAAGCAAATGCTCCTTCTCGATGCTTCTTCTGTAAAGAGGCGCTCTTTAAGCAGCTCCAACCACTCGCAAAGAAGTCAGAAATTGCGCATGTTGCCGTTGGGTTCAATCTCGATGATGTTTCCGATTTTCGACCTGGTCACGCTTCTGCTGCAAAACGTGGCATTCTGTCCCCTCTTGTTGAGGCAGGAATGACAAAAGAAGATATTCGCGAGCGCTCAAAAGCACTTGGACTCCCCACTTGGGATAAGCCCGCACAGCCCTGTCTTTCTTCGCGTATTGCTTATGGAGTAAAGGTTACTCCGGAACTACTCGAACAGATTGAGAATGCAGAAGATCTCCTTTATGAGCATGGATTCACAGAGTTTCGTGTTCGATATCATGAAGACCTTGCGCGTATTGAGGTTCCCGAGGAAGATATGGAACGACTCTTTTCATTGAGAGCGACCCTTGCTCCTGCACTTCAATCGTTTGGATTTACATTTGTCACACTTGATCTTCTTGGATTCCGCTCCGGAAGTCTAAACACAACCCTTTCTACTACTGAACGTATTACCTATGCATCTCCATCTTGACGGTATCTCTGGTGTTTCTGGTGACATGCTTCTTGCCGCGCTTTCTGAGCTAGCAGGAACAACTGAACCCATCGAACGCGTCGCGTCCTCGTGTTTCGGTCCAGACGTCTCTATTTCCGTTTCAGACGTCCAGCGCGCTGGGAATCGAGGCCGCCTGATCGACATTAACGAGAAAGAGGCAACACACCCGCTTCACGGACTCTCAGAAGCATTAGAATGCATCGAACGCTGCGATGTCCCTGAAACAGTAAAAGAACGGTCGCGATCTGCTATCACCGCGCTTGCGGAAGCAGAATCGCGTATTCACGGTGTTCCAATTGAGGACATGCATTTCCACGAGATCAATGGTGTCGACACGATCGTCGATATTGTTGGTGTCTTTGCACTTCTTGAACACCTCAAGATCACTTCCTATTCCATGAGTCCTTTAAATGTGGGCTCAGGCACCGTTGAAATTGCACACGGTGAGGTGTCTGTTCCGGCTCCTGCAACAGCTGAACTGGTTTCCTCACTTCCCATTTGTAGTGCTGGGCCTGCAACGGAGCTCACCACTCCAACCGGGGCATGTCTTGTCCGTACACTTGCACCAGAGCCTGTTGCCCTCCCCTCTGGAACGCTTCAGAAGATTGGATATGGGGCTGGCCAGAAAGATTTTCCTTCGTGGTCAAATGTTCTTCGCTTGTTCCTGTACGAGCAGACTGCAACGCAATCAGTGTCTGACACAATTGTGGAGCTTTCGGCCAACATCGATGACACCACCCCAGAACTTCTTGGAGCCCTTATGGATGCTCTCTTCGACGCAAAGGCGCTAGACGTGACGTTCTCACCCATTTTTATGAAGAAACAACGTCCCGGAACACGTGTCGATGTTCTGTGTCACACAGAAACACAACAATCCTTGATTGATGTGCTCTTCAATCATTCCACCACATTTGGAGTACGCTCTTCCATGCTACATCGGGAAAAGCTTGAGGTTTCTTTTATTGAAGTTGAAACACCATTCGGAACAGTCCGCGTAAAACAGGGCACACGAAACGGAACACTCACGACACAATCTCCAGAATTTGATTCATGTCAACACGCTGCAGAAGCCTCATCGGTTCCTGTACAGACTGTCTACCGAGCCGCCATCCGAGCACTTGAGTTACCTTCTGAGTAAAAAAAAGAAGCCCAGTCTCCCCTTGGAGTACTAGGCGTCGCAGTGTGCGAACGTGTGCGACTTAGAGTGCGGGAATCGTCAGCGCCGCTGCTTCGAACTGCCCGACGTTGCCGTCGTAGATGGCAGCCCGGTACAGCTCGACGTTCGGTCCGAACCGCTCGGCGTTGTTCGAGCCGCGTAGCGAACCGAAGACGAAGTCGGGCGTATCGTCATCTCGAGGCAGGTATGGCGTGAATCCGTCCGGGACGGCGCTCACGTCGACTTCTTCCCCGTTGACCACGAGGTAGATCTCCTGACCGTCGAATCCGGCGAACAGCCGCAAGGGCTGCCCCGGAACGTACGCCCCACCAGCCGTCTCCGACAAGCGGAAGACCCCACCTTCGGGGTTCGGCCCCTCGATCACGACCACGAACGTCCCATCCGGGAATGCCAGTACAGCAAAGGTGTCGTTGTTGCGACCTCCGTTTGCCGTCTGGAACGCCAGCGGATAGAAGCTGCCTTCGGGCGGAAGTTCCCAGATGGTGAGCTCGAGGAGCACCCCGAATCCACCGTCAGCGAACAACGCACCGTCGTGCGGCACGACCACGTCCTCACCGTCCATGAACCGGAAGCCGTTTTCGTCGGCGAGATCCGGAGCCACGTCGGCAGCGAGTCGACCCTGGATGAAGGCGTTGTGATTGCCCCCACTCAGGTCCAACATCTCGACGCGATCGCCGTTGATCCCGACAACGCCGGCCGGACGGAACACCCAGTCACCACGCAGCCCCACACACGACTCGTCGATGAAGCCATCGCAATCATCATCGAATCGGTTACAGAGCTCCGGTGGCGCCTGACCGCACGCCCCACACGCGTTACGCAGACCTTCGTCGATCTCGCCGTCGCAGTCGTCATCGAGGCCGTCGCAGAGCATCTCACTATCTGAGGGGGGCGTGCCTTCGCACATCATGACCTGACGATCATCCCCACAGATGAGCAGTCCCGCGTCGAAGCATCGCCCTTCGGGATCGACTCGCATGTCACAGTCTTCCACGATCTCCCCCGGCTGGCAGCAGCCTGCGAGGTCGTTGTCGGGAACACCATCACAGTCGTCGTCTCGCCCGTCGCACAACACCTCGCTTACAGCTGGCGCCGCACCGGGACACTCCGGGAATGAACGATCGGGCCCGCAGACCACCACGTTCCCCTCACAGAGTGCTTCACCCTCGAGCAACCGCAACCCACAGTCGAACATGCCGATGCCGGGCTGACAGCACGCCGGTCCGGTGTCCTCGTCGATCTGCTCGTCGCAGTCATCGTCGACACCGTCACACGTCGTATCCATCGGCGGAGGAGAAGGCGGACACTCCGGGAAGCGCCCATCTTCATTGCACGTCACTTCGGCCCGTTCGCAAGCACCCTGACCACTGGGCCGAAGCCCGCAGTCGAGCGTCACGCCCGGGTCGCAGCACGCGTTCGCTTCCGGCACGACTCGGCCCTGACAGCAGGCTTCACCAGCGCCGACCGTCACCCCGTTGCAGCACGTCAGGCCGAGGCCTTCGTCCACTTCGCGGTCACAGTCGTTGTCGATGCCATCACAGACTTCGCGCGGGGGTTGAGCCCCACACTCCGTCAGCGCGCCAGCGACACACCGGATCATGTCGTTGAAGACACACTCACCCCGCTCGTTGACCCGAGGGCCACAGGCGATGGGTTCGATGCCTTCATCGGTCCCGCCGTCGCAGTCGTCATCGACGAGGTTGCAGCTTTCCGGTTCCTCCTGACCAGCGATCGCGTCGCAGACGACGCTCTCACCGTCTTCGGAGCAGACCTTCATGCCAGAACGGGTGCAGGCACCCACACCGGCACTGCAGACATCGCCGAGACCGAGGCCTTCGATGAAGTCCTCATCGATGCCACCGTCGCAGTCGTCATCACGCCCGTTGCACAGGCCGACCTCGGACTGCGGAGCCGCTTGACCAGGACACCGGCCCCATACGCGGTTCGTGCAGACCTGCACGAGTTCGCTCGCGCACTCGCCGTCGACGATCCGAAACCCTTCGCAGGGTCGGGTGTCGCCGTCGGCACAGCAGTCGCTCACGTTCTCGTCGACCTGACCGTCGCAGTCGTTGTCGATGGCGTCGCAGACCTCTTCCGAGGGACCCACGGCGTCACAACCCCGCCACGCCCCACGAACGCACGTCTCGGCGCCCATCCGGCACACCCCGACATTGACCCGAGCGTCCGGGAACCCCGAGAGGTCCGGACTGCAGCCACGGTCGGGAATACCGTTGTCCACCTCGCCATCACAGTCGTTGTCGAGCATGTCGCAGGTCTCACCGACGGGACCAACAAACTCGGACCCCTCGACCGCCACATACTCACCGCCACGACACACGGACAGGCCGCTATGACACTCGCCAACGTCGACGCCCAGCTGCTGCCAATGCCCCTCACAGCAGACCTCGCGGTCCAGGGGGCACTCGCAGCCGTTGAGCGCGTTGCCGTCTTCGTCGTACGACGCGAGGTCACAGGCCACACGGCAGACTGCGCCCTCACAAACCGCCCCTTCCAGACCGAGATTTTCCCACTCGGCCTCGTCGGGACATTCGCAGGGCGGATGCATGTCACGGACCTCGGCATCGGCCACCGCGTCCGTTTCGGTGGCATCCACACTCGCGCGCGGCCCCGTCTGGCACACACCCTGCGAACCAGTGGTGGGCACACAGACCCAACTTCCGCGGGCCTGCCCTTCGCGAACACAGTCCGCAGAGGTGTCGCAGGGTGCACCCTCCGCCTCAATCGCCGCGCCGGTCGCGCATCCCGTGATCAGACTGAGGAGCGCAGCCGTGACCACCCCTCTTCTGAAGCTCTGCTTCTCTCTCATGTCGGTCTCCCCTCTCTCACGAGGTCTAGTCGTGCCCATGCCCAGATTGGCACGACGCACAGTTACACACTTGTATGTAGTAGGTTCGTTCCAAAGCACTATAAAATCGCCCATTTCGGGACTTTTTAAAGTAGATCTTTTTGGCTAATTCGTCAATAAACTAGCTCCTTTTGTCTCTGTTTTTTTCTACACTAAAACCTCCCCAGATTGGGGAGATTTTATAGGAGAAACGTCTTAGAGTGCTGCGTGCATCTCTGGGGCAGAGCAACAGGCAGCCAGGACATCTTCTGACTCGTTCCCTACCTGGCGTCCAATGCTGTCATAGTCGAATTTGAGCTCCTGGGCTTGCTTTGGATCCCAGATGTTTCGCCCGTCTACGAGAATCGGGGTTTTCAGTACCTTTTTCAGCTCGGCCAATGTCACCTTCTGGTATTCTGGCCATTCTGTGAGCACCACAAGCGCATCTGCTCCCTTCGCAGCTTCCCACTTGTCTTGTACATACTGCAACTTTCCCTTCTGTTCTGGCATGTAAATAGAAGCCTGCACGTCTGCCACGGGGTCATGTGCAATCACCTTTGCCCCCTTGCGGACGAGTTTTGGAATTACTGTCAGAGCGACAGCCTCACGCATGTCGTCTGTATTTGGCTTGAAGGCGAGCCCCCATACCGTAACAGTCTTTCCCTTGAGCGACTTTTTACCAAGAAGCGTTTCGAGTTTGTCGACAACGCTGGCTTTCTGCGTCGCATTCACATCTTCCACAGCTTGTAGGAATGTTGCATCAACACCAGCCTGCTTCGAAATATGGATCAATGCCTTCACATCTTTTGGGAAGCAAGAACCACCATACCCTGCCCCCGCACGGAGAAATGCATGCGGTCCAATACGGCGGTCGAGCTTCATTCCTTCGGCAACTTTTGTAACGTCTGCTCCAACCACTTCTGCGACGCGCGAGATGCTATTGATAAACGAGATCTCAGACGCAAGGAGTGCGTTGCTGGCGTATTTCGTGAGCTCTGCAGATCGTACATCCATAAATACGACCGGACAGTCGAACGGCTTGAAGAGTGCCTTCATGACACGCTGAGCCTTTTCACTGTCTGTTCCTACCACAGCACGGTCAGGATTGAGACAGTCTTCGACAGCTGCCCCTTCACGCAAAAACTCTGGGTTTGACACAACGTCAAACTCTCCCTTGTAGTGCTTCGCAACAATGTCTCGCACAAGATTTCCTGTTCCAACCGGAACCGTACTCTTGTTGACGATCACATGGTACGCATTTTTACGCGTTCGCATTGCGGATAATGCCTTACCAATGTCTGTTGCTACCTGACGCACGTACTTTAGGTCAGCAGATCCGTCTTCCCCTGGAGGCGTGCCCACAGCGATGAACATCACCTGAGAAGACTGCATCGCCTCTTCAATGCTTGTCGTAAATGTGAGACGGCCAGATTTCGCATTGCCACGAACCAACGTCGTCAATCCTGGTTCCCAAATAGGAATAATCCCCTTTTTGAGGTTGTTGATCTTTTGTTCATCTACGTCCATACACACAACGTCGTGCCCTTTTTCTGCAAAGGCTGTTCCTGTTGTGAGTCCGACGTATCCTGTTCCAACGACTGCAATCTTCATATTTTTCACACTTTGTATGATAAAAAGTCACGCTTTTTACCTTCATGTAGAAGTGTAGCCCTCTTTCGATGTCGGTCAAGGAAGCGCCGCGGGTTTTTACTTCTGCTTTGCAAACCACTGATAGGTTGAAGCAATTCCCTCTTTAAACGGTGTTTGTGCCTTCCATCCGAGTTCTTCGGTTGTTTCTGTAGGGTCGAGCACACTCCGTTGCACATCCGCACTTCGTGGAGCGTCCATGTGCGGCTTTAGTACAACTCCGCTCGTCTCTTCCAGAACCTGAATGAGATCGAGGAGCGACTGTTCTGATCCAGTTCCAACATTGTAGACACCAGCAGGTCCTATTTCGTCGAGTGCCATAAGGTTTGCCCGAACAATATCTTGCACATAGATAAAATCTCGTGTCTGCGTTCCGTCACCGAATACGGTTGGTGAATCGCCTTCTGCAACCGAACGACAGAAGATGGCGATCACTCCTCCTTCGCCGCTCGCATTCTGTCGCTCTCCATACACGTTCGCATACCGAAGAACGGTCCAGTGGATTCCATTCTCTTCTGCGTATGTTTGCACGAGCTGTTCTGCAACACGTTTTGACTCGGCGTATGGATTGTACGGAGCAAGAGGAGCGTCTACGGGCGTAGGTAACATCTCTGGCTCACCATACACCCCAGCCGTAGAGGCAAACACAAAGACTCGCACGCCTGCGCGCCCCGCTGCTTCAAGAAGATTCTTTGTTCCCTCAACATTAATCTCATGAGCACGCTCTGGCTCTTTCACCGACACTCCAACTGATACAAGTGCTGCTTGATGTATCACCCCCTGTGGTTTGAAGCGCTCGAATACATCCTGTACCGCCGTTGCATCACGAATATCGATCTGCTCAAACGCAACTTCTGAAGACACGTTTTCGTGTGAACCCGTTGAAAGATCATCGATCACAAGCACCTCATCGCCACGCGCTACAAGCGCATCGACAATATGAGAGCCAATAAATCCCGCTCCACCAGTTACCACAACACGCATACGCTCCTAGAACACGTCGAGATCTTCTCCAATCTCGTGAAGGATCACTGCTCCATGTGGGACAGTGACTACTGAGCCATCTGGGTATCCTAAGCTCGACAGCACATCTACCGATGCCACGCGTCGTCGTAGACCATCTTCAATGAAGTAAATTGCTCCGTTTGAAGCATCTTTAATGAGCGTTCCATCACGGAACGACATGTCCTCTCCAAGTGGATAGAGTTCTAGTCGCTCACGTGAGATTACGAGAATATCGTTCCAGTCATACTGCGTTCCAAGTACTTCACGATATCGAATTGGGCGTCGCTTTCCTCGATCAAGCAAGAACACGCCATCATGATCTGGCGTCTTTATGAGCGCACCATCTGGGTGACGCTGCTCACTTTCTAGATAGAGCGCGCCATCTGGGTGAATGTCGAGATCAAGTTGCGTTGCTTGGACCGCTTGGGCAAAGTCGTATCCGAGCTCTTCAAACAAGGCTCGTGAAGTGATGCCACGTTTTTTCCCATGCTCAATCACAAACATCGCTCCATTTGGTGCCTGCAGCACTGTTCCGTCTGGGAACGTTGCTGGCGCAAGATCTCCATAGCTCTCGACGGCCGCACTCGACACCACAACAACCTGATCATCTGAGTAGCGCTCTAAGAATGCTTGGCGTGACCAAAATCCTCGCTTCTTTCCCCGCTCAAGTACATACACGCCCGGCGTGCCTTCTGCACGAATAAGTGTTCCATTTGGATGAACCGATGCAAACCAATCCTGCCAAATCTTCCAGAACAGGAAGTTGCCGCCCCCGCCATTTCCGTTTGTCGGGGTTCCGTCTTCTGCGCCTGCGTATGGCGTGTAGTTGTAGAGTGCGGCCGTTGATTGGTTTTCTGGAGTGATCGTGTAGCCATCACTCGTTGTAAACTCTACTCCCTCACGAATATTAAAGTTCTGAGGCTTGTCGAGGTAGCGTCGAAACTGCCAACTTGCAGAATCAATTTGTTTGTCTGCCCCTAAATAAGGAGACTCGTCGTTTCCTGGAAACACGGCATATCCCATCAATGCATTCTGTTGCCACTGTGTAAGCGAAGTTGATGTCACAGCACTTTGTTCCTTCTGCGCTGTTGCGAGCAACAACTTTGGAGAAATGTTGTACTCCTGTGCCGCCTCATAAAAGAGCGTCGATACACGTTTTGCTGCTGTGCCCGTTTCGATCGTGAGTGTTGCGAGCCCCGAATTATGCTTCTCTAAGAATCGCTGGATGTCATTTTCACTAAAGGCATCCTTGTTTGTGTAGTCGCGCTCTGTAATAACGTTGCGTTGATTGAACCCTGAAGCCAAAGCGGGACCCGGCCCTATAAGGGCGAGTCCCAGCAGGATGATCAATGGTGTCAACGCGCGTCCCCTGCGCATAGTGATCATGATTAGACAGGCATTTCACGCACGAGCTCTGGATCAACGGCACGAACATTCTTTGCGTCTTCCCAGAGTTTTGGAAGTTTTCCTTCCTTCACGAGCTTAGCAACCATGATATTTGCCTTCAACAGCTCGTCATGTGAAGAACCGGCGTCAATCCAGTCCCCTTCCATGATTTCATACGACATCTGGCCCGCGTCGATGTAGGCGTTGTTCAGATCTGTAATCTCGAGTTCTCCACGTGCAGAACGTTCGAGACTTTTCACAAACCCAAATGCCTGACTGTCGTACATGTAGAGTCCTGTTTGTGCGAGATCTGACTTCGGCACTTCTGGCTTCTCTTCAACCTTCAAGAGCGTTCCGTTTTCGTCAAAGACACCAACACCATATTGACTTGCTTCCTCAACCTTCTTAAAGAATACCTTTGCTCCCTTTTCCTGAGCCTCAAAGTCTTGTACGGCTTTTGCAAGGTTGTGGTCAAAGATGTTGTCTCCCAAAATCACCATGAACTTGTCATTTCCAACAAATTGTTCCGTCAGAGCAACAGCTTCTGAAAGACCACCGGCCTCTTCCTGAATTTCGTATGAAATCTTGAGTCCGAAGTCGCGTCCCGAACGCAACAGGTTCATGAAGTGACCTGCATGCCCAGGACTTGTCGTGATCATAATGTCCTTGATCCCCGCTCGGGCCATTGCCTCGAGTGGATAGTAGATCATTGGTTTTTCGTACACCGGCAAGAGGTGCTTGTTTGTGACCCACGTAAGTGGACGCAGTCGTGAGGCAGTACCACCCGCCAAAATTACTCCCTTCATACAGACAATGAATTCCTAGAAAAATGGGCTATCCCATTACTTTGTATCCTGCCGTGTTTCGATGTATTCGGCAAGTGCTTCCTTCCAGGAACGCATTGACGGAAGCTTGTTATTGTTGAGTACTGACCACTCTGGACGTTTTGCAGGTCGTGGAAACTCCTCTGTTGTGCATGGCGAGAGGTCAATTTCTGCATTTGTCAAACGGAAGATCTCGGCTGCGAAGTCGTGCCAGGTTGTTGCGTCACTGTTTGTTGCGTGAAATATGCCAGGCTCATATTCTCCCGCCTCGATTCCTTCAAGCAGAACACGAATTTGCTTCGCAAGGTCTTTTGTAAAGGTTGGAGACCCATGCTGGTCGTTCACAACCTTCAATTCATCTTTTTCTGCCGCGAGCTTCATCATGGTTTCTACGAAGTTTCCGCCGTGATGTCCGTAGAGCCAGGCCGTGCGCACGACGTATCCTTTGTTGTGGCCGTTCATGAGTGCCTCTTCACCTGCAAGCTTTGTGCGCCCATACGCATTTTGTGGCCCCGTTGGATCCTCTTCGTTGTAGCCCTGCTCATTTGTTCCTTCGAAGACATAGTCTGTGCTCACGTGCACGACTGGGATATCGAGTTCCTTTGCAGCTGCTGCAACATTACCCACTGCTTCGCCGTTTACCTTTTGTGCCGTCGCTTCATCTTCCTCTGCCTGATCCACAGCTGTATATGCGGCAGCATTCACAATCGCGTCCGGCTGTAGTTCTGTGATTTTTTGTACCACGAGTTCTTTGTTTGTGAGATCACAGTCATCAATGTCCCATGCTGTCACTTCGTAGTCGCCTGAAAAGGTCTCAACAAGATCGTGGCCAAGCATGCCATTTGCTCCGAGAATAAGAATAGAGTTCATACGGGTTCGTTAATCGTTCGTGTTTTATAGTACGTGTTGCCGTCCAAAAGAAAAAGAGTCCCGCGACGTTCAGACCGTCTTGGGACCTATGCGGTCAAAGTACATGTATTGTCTACGCGTGCCGATGCATCGCCTGACTGCCCGGATGATTCGGACGTGTCCGACCGCCGCGCATATCCGGCCGCTGCCGGAATGTTGCATCGGAATCGGTCGGGCCGTCGTCCGCATCCTCGTCCTGAGCGGCCTGGAGATGCTCTTCGAAATTGCAAATCTCGTCCGGCATCTCTCTCGGCTCTTCGACACCGAACTTGCGCGCATCCCAGCCCTCGACAGGGACGTTCAGTCGGCCGAGCGCGATCTCATACGCGCCCAGCATCTCGTGGGTTCCAACGATATCTTCGAGCCACCGATTGCGGAGTTCACCTCCGATAGTGGTTTCGTGAATATCGCTGTGACCACGACGCCAGCGACTGAAGATCCCCCGCTGAGGCGGCGGAGCTCCGTGCGTCAGTGCCGTTCTCACCTCGCCCATGATCTCGTGGACCAGCTGAGCCAGTAGCATCCGCGCATGGCCATGGATGGCCAGCAGAATCGCTACTTCAGGTTCGGGCAAGTCCCGCTTGAGCTCAGGCTTCTTTGGCACGAAGTCCTCGAGCTTCGGGCGCTTCGTGCTGGTCGCCTCTGCCTCACCTGACGTCATGCGCTCGAACGAAGCGAGAAGCTTCCGGTACCTGTGCTCACCCGCCCTGTACTCGCGACGGTACCGTCGCTGCTCAGCCTTGGAAGGCTCAAGCTGCTTTTCGGAGCGTCGAATGAGCCAGTCGATGTTTCGCAGCACCCAGAAGACCGCCGCGTCCGTGCCGGCCGCCGCCTGCCGAATTACCTGGTAGTACTCCGGCTGGTTCATCGATCCGCACACGAAGTTGAACAGCTCGATGAACACGATGAGCAGCAGCACGATGAGACTCATCTGCAGATGCTCAGCCTCGACGATCGTCAAGGCCTTCACCTGATCGACCAAACCACCCGTGATCATGGCGGGACCCGAGTAGGTCTCTGCCAACATCGCAGGGTCGTCTTTGTCGATCTGGGCATACAACGCCACACGCGTACGCTCGAGACCAGCGACTGTGGCATCGGTTCGTGCATGCAGATCTCGAATCGCAGCGTCTGCACGCTCTCGAGCCTGCTTCTGCAACGTGCCACGAAGTGCTTCTGCGCTCGCAGTGAGCTCACGTGCTTCGTCGCGATTTGCACGCGCACGCACTCCCATGCCCGCAACTCCGCTCACGCCACAGCGGGCCTTGAGCTCGTCGGTACAGTAGGACGCGTTTGCGTTCTCTTCGCAACCCGCACACAGTCGAGCAAGATCAGCCGCCTGCGAGTTCACCTCGTTGCCTGCCACCTTCGCTTCTGCACGCAGTTCTGCGACACGCTGCGCTTCCTTTGCGCGCGCCTCTTCGATCTGCGTCGCGAGGGGCTGCACTGCGATGCCCTTCGCGTGCTGACGAATCTCGGCGACGCGGTCGCGCTGCATCTTCGTCACCTGCTGCTGAACGGGATCCTGCAACAGGAACAGCCGTCCACCGAGCGAGGTGACGTACATGAGCACCACGATGCCGCCGACGCGGACCGCCCGCCGTTTCCAGTTTCGACGATCAGGATCCTCCGTATAGAAGGGCTGGTCGAAGAACATGAATACGAGGGTTCCCGCCAACATCATCGCAGCCCCGATCGCCCATGCGACTCCGGCCACGAAGAACATCGACGACAACGCCGCCCCGAGGAGCGTACACGTCAACGCAAACGCGCGTGCATTCCACGCGATACGGTTGGCCGACTCGACCGTGAGGAGACCGCCCCCCCACGGATAGAATCCGAACAGTCTGCCGAGCAGCGTCATCCGCCCCCGGCCCTGGTGCCCGTTTGCCACGGCGTCACCCTTTCTTGGAGCCTCCCAGCCCCTGAGAAAATCGTTGTCTGCTCTTACGTTGCGCTTACCCAATGGCAAACGAACGCCCCGCAAGAGGACGACATATAGTTCTACAAAAACCTGTTTGTGTCAATACCTTTTTCTACTGGCTATGCCTTCGTCAGGTACCCGTAGGCGAACAGTAATCCGGTGATAGAAAAGCCGTCACGCGTCTGCTGAGAGGCCAACCAAACAGGGACTTCTTCCAGTGGGACGCGCAGATAGTCAGAAACAGGCTCGAGAGGATCTCCTGCAAACGATTCATCGATTTCCGCATTCTTCCAGACGTACAGATAGTTAGTTTCGTCGACGAGTGCATTTGCTGGCTCATACTCACCCACAAATTCTAATTCTGGATCTGTCACCCCTGTTTCTTCCTGCAATTCTCTTCGTGCTGCTGCTTCATGCTCCTCCCCTTTATTCATTCCCCCGCCAAAAATCTCCCAGTCCCATGACTCGAAGAGATAGCGATACTGCTTATGCAAAATGACGTTGTTATCTTTGTCGATCGGCACAACACCAATTGCTCCTGGCGTGCGCAAAAACGTATACGTGCCGTTTTCGCCGTCTTGGCGCACGAATTTCCTTTCTACAAATTCAGCCCAAGGCGTTGTGTGAAATACCTTCTCCGACGTTGTCTTCCAGTATTCTGGTTTGTGTGGATCTTTCGCCATGATGAACGCTCGCTAGCGATTCCTTCGAGCTACGCGCGAACTGCTTCTGCTTTTCCTTCTTCGTTTTGCTTGATCTTGTAGTTCACCGAGAAGAAGCTTCCGAGTTCTTTCGACTCCTTGATTGGCCGCCACCACGCCTCGTTGTCTTTGTACCACTGAACGGTCTTCGCAATTCCTTCATCGAAACTGACCGCTGGCTTCCAACCAAGCTCTCGAATCTTCGAACCTTCAACTGCGTAGCGACGGTCGTGACCAGCACGATCTTCCACTTCCTGAATGTAGGATTCGTCTTTTCCGAGGTGCTTCAAAATCGTTTTGGTGAGCTCTAGGTTCGTGATCTCAGGCTCATTGCGGGCTGAGACACTATAGATTTCTCCCAACTCACCCTTCTGGAGCACAAGATCGATTGCACTGCAGTGATCGGTGACGTACAGCCAGTCTCGAACCTGTCCACCATCTCCATAGACAGGGACTTTCTTGTCTTCCATGAGGTTCGTAATGAACAATGGAATGACTTTTTCTGGAAAGTGGTACGGACCATAGTTGTTTGTACAGCGAGTCGTGGTAACAGGCGTGTCGTGTGTGCGCTTGAATGCCATGACGAGCATTTCGGCAGCAGCCTTGGTGGCAGAATAGACAGAGGAAGGAACAAGAAGGCTTTCTTCTGTAGCAAATCCCCCCGCTTCGAGATCACCGTAGACCTCATCGGTGGAAATCTGATGGAATCGCTCGAGCCCCATGTCACGCGTAACTTCCAGCAGAACCTGAACACCTTCTACGTTGGTTCGTACAAATTCGCGCCCACCATGGATCGATCGATCCACGTGTGATTCTGCTGCGAAGTTTACGATGGTATCGACGTTGTATTTTTTGACGACATACTCGACAAGCTCCTTATTTGCGATGTCTCCTTGCACGAATTCATGACGATCGTCTGTGTCGTGCATTTCAATATTCTCGATACGCCCAGAATACGTGAGCTTGTCGAGATTGATAATACGAATGTCTTTGTGGGTATCGAGCATGTACCGAACGAAGTTCGATCCAATAAAGCCCGCACCTCCTGTCACAAGAATGGTTTGCATGCGTTGTCGTTGTGTCCCTATTGAGCCCGTTTTCTCGTCTTGGGTCAAGGGATAACTTGACTACTTCGTATGAACGTTGTCCTTTATTGATTTACACAAGAAAAAGCCGCCTACTCCTCCGTTTAGAAGAAGTGGCGGTTCAACCGATCTACAAGCTCAGGCCGCGGCCCAGCCAGCGAGTGCACACCCGGTGATCGTGGGTGCGTCGGTGATCGTCGCGTTCTGAACCCACGCGACGTACTCGTCGTGCGTCAGGAGCTGCGACTCGTGAATCCGTTCCGAGGCCTCAGGACGCGCTTCGTCGAAACGATCGATCGTTGCACGAACGAACCAGATCCCCTCGGGGAACCACGTTGCGTCCATGTTGATCGGCCGTGGCGCGAGCAACGTGATCGACGACGGATCGAGGACGAATCCCCCTTCCTCCATCGCCTCCGACGCTGCGGCCCTTCGAACGATCTCGAGCGGATCAGGCCCATTACCGTGGACGAGCCCCCGCGGTGTCTCCCACCACAGGTCCGTACCAAGCGCACCACAGTACTCGTGCCACAGACCACCCTCATCGATGTCTCGAATGTACGAGAGGCCCGGCGTCACGCCTTCGTGCTCGAAGCACTGGCCAACGGGCCTGCTCATACGCACGATCCCAAGGCGTCCTAGACGGTCGAACGGAATCACGACGACGGAAGGCGACTTCACGATCACGGTCTGATCGTACTGCGCTCTCCCTGTGTCAACGACGACCTGTACCGAGGCGTAGCCACGCGCGAGATTTGCGCGACCCACCATGGTCTCGTCCGTCAACGGATTCCAGTTCTGGTACTTCTGGCCAATGTCCGCCAGAACCATCGGCCTGGAGGTCATCTGACCGTTCGTACCCGTACCGCACTTGTCGTTGCGGCCCGACATATCGTGTCTCTAGCCCCGGCCTTTTCCTGCCGGTGGGCAAATCGACAACAACCCGCGCGCAACTCTGAACTAAGTTGTTCACGCGATACTCTCTTATCTCTCGAGTCTTGTTACCCGGAGCTGTTGAAGTTGCGGTCGATTCGGTGTTTTGCGATTATGCTCTTCTTTTTTTGTTTGTCAATCTCTCCCAATCAAAAAGAAAAAGCCGCGCTGTCGCGGACTGTCAGTTCGGCAGGACCTGTGGCTCTACGTTCAACCAGAAGAACACTTGTCCTTCTTGCCCATATCCGAACTGCTCTGCTTGCTGTCCCTGCGGCGGCACAACAAATTCGAATGTTTGCCCTGCCGAGATGCGAGCAATTTCGAATCGAGTTTCCTGTTCACCGCTCGGATCATGCCCTTGCACGAGAACGATCACATCTGGATCATCGTGTGAGAGCTTCATCCGAACCGCCTCATCTGACCGTGCCTCTACGATCAGGCAGGTCGAACGATTCTCGAAGAAGCGCATGTTTCGCACAGCGTCGGGTTCCAACGTCGTGCCGAGCTTGTTGCGGAAGGTTTCGTCACCCTCGTTCACCAACACGGCTCCGCTCGCACGCAACTGTGCAGTGTGACACAACACAGACCCTGCTGCCGCGCCACTCGCGACATTCAGACAGCCTTCATCCTCGTGAGCAGGTAGATCACCACACGCCACACACCAAAGAACAACTACCATTCCTACTACGCGCATTCCCTCTCCTCTCTTCCAACCAGGCCATGCGCAACTCTTCTCTGCGCGTGAGTCTAGCGTCTTTTCACAATGTGTAAAAAAAAATCGCGCATTGTTGCGCTTGTTTGCCCCCTTTTTTTTGACAAAAGAAAAAGCCGCCGACTTCACCCCGAAGGGAAAGGTGGCGGTCTGTGGTCGCTACGGCGCGAACGCCGTGCGAAGGGAAGGATCAGGCGACCGCGGTGTCCGCGCGGTCGATCTCGGCGGCGGTCGGGATCCGGATCCCGCACATGGCCAGGGCGCCGAACGTGAGCATGTCGTCGAGCTCACACTGCATGGCGAGCCGACGGATGTCGGCGGGGAAGAAGAACCGCATCGGCCCGATCTCCTCCAGCTCCTCCGGCTGCTGCTGGCCGATCGCCGCCACGCGCGCGTGCACGATGTACTGCGCGTGAGGGAAGAACGTCGGGTTGGTGTTCCCGACACCGACGACCTGAGCGTCCTCGATCTCGATGCCGGCCTCTTCGAGGGACTCCAGGCGCGCGATCTTGAGGATGCTCGCCTCGAGCGTGTCGGCCGCCTTCATGCTCGTCGGCGGGATACCCCGAGGGACCTCCCACCGCTTCGCACCCAGCGTCTCGATGAGCTCGGGCATGCGCCCCGCCTCCATGAGTTCGCCGACGTAGTTGGCGCCGGAGATGATCCGCGAGCCGACCTTGCGGGTCGCCTGGATCAACGCGATGGCGCCGTCACCCCGCTCGATCACGACGATCGCCCCCGGGTTCTCCACGATCACGAACTGGTCGTAGAGGAGCTCGGGCTGACCGTCACCGTTCTCGCGCTGGTGCACGACGTGCACCGCCGCGAATCCGGTCGGGTTGCCGAACCCGATGACCTGCCCCTGGGGGCCCGTGATCGGGTTCCACCCGATCACGGGCTTCCCCCACGGGTTCCGCACGTCGTCGTCGCGCATGTCGTCGCGCACGACGGTCAGGGCGGGCACGGACGTACCCTTCTCGCTGCCACTCATGTGTCCGTCTCCAAACAAACGTCCCGTCGGACAAGGTGCTTTGGTGCTAATCTGTGAGAACGTCTTCTCACATCTAACGCACGCCCTGCGGCGTGACGTGTATGTTTAACCTGACTTTTTGAAAAAGTCAAGTTGTTCAGCCTCTCGTTTCTAGCTATGTCAGTTGGTTTTTGACGATGGTTGCGATCTTGTCTGCCTCCCCATCTTCGTATTCGCCGTGCTTCCACGACACAAGCCCGTCTCCATTCAAGCGTGGAATAACATGCATATGTGTATGAAAGACAGTCTGCCCTGAAGCCTCACCGTTGTTGACCGAAAGCGTGACACCGTCTGCAAGATTTGTTTCAAGAAGCGCTTTTCCAATTCGCTTTGCGACAGAAAGAACTTGGGCCCCTTCTTCTTCTGACGTCTCAAGCATGCGTTCAGAATGTGTTTTTGGAATCACAAGCGCATGCCCTGGATTCACGGGCATAATGTCGAGGATGGCGATCACCTGGTCGTCTTCGTACAACTTCGTTGTCGGGAGTTCGCCAGCGATGATCTTGCAAAACAAGCAATCGTTCATAGAAATGTGTTGTAGTTAGCGTACCGGACGTTACACGTAAAAAAAAGAGTCGTAACAGCGTGGAAGCTATTACGACAGTTGCGTGGTCTGACCTCGCGGTGGCCGCCCTAGAACCATACTCACGAACGCGAGCGTTCGTGAGTAGTTCAGAACGAGTCGCTCCTCGACTTCATTGAGTCGTGCCACGACCCACTCGGCCACCTCGCGATTCTGGGCAAACAGCACGTCGTGTGCGATCGGATTCGTAATATCGACGTTCTCCATCGATCTCCCATCCGAACGCATCACTACGCAGCCCAGCTCGGTGAGAATCACGTACGCCGCGCAGAGGTCCCACGGATAAGCACCCGTCGCTCCACCGTGCTGCTCCTGCATCTCAGCCACGAGCTCGGGCCATTTTCGCTTGATGCGACTAGGCAGATGTACAAAGAACGTCAATAGGCCGAGAGCGATCGTTCGCGCCGACCATCCGCTCGACTGCACCACCTGAACTCCATTCCTGCACAACCCTTCGAATGGCGCGAGATAGGCGCCCCAGATCGGAAACAACCCGCCGGAGATCTCAACGTCGAAGTTCCAGGGATCGCCCGGTCGCATCACGGGAGGAGCAAGCGACTCCCCATTGAAGGTGACGCCGCACCCTCGGCAAGCGGCGAGTTCTTCGCCTTCACCGTTGAGGTTGCGAATCACCCCGACCTGCAGATCACCGAGCTTCGGCGATTCGGAGTACGGACCCGCGCCAACACAGATCGACCAGTACCGACCTTGTCGTAGGAACACCCTCGACCCGTCGAGTTCATCAATCACGAAGATCACAGCAGGCTGTATACCCGGCTCACAGTACAGCTTGACCTCAGCTGTTCCCTCGATCAGAACAGCGGCCGGAAATGGACAGCTCTGCATCCAAACCTCTACGACGCGTTCCGCCTCTGCGTCGGCACGGGTCTTGATATCACCGCAGGCCGTGAGGCCAGTCACCGCATCTTGACCCAATACACGACGCAACCCCTCGGCTACTTGCTGTGCGAGATCACGTGCGAACGGAAGCACAACTCCTACCCAGAACTTTTGCCGTTGATCCATTTTTTTTCTCATTGGATCGATGCGTCACAGCCGATCCGTTATCCGCGTGATAACGAAAGAGCATGCCTCTGCATGCTCGTATCGTTGGAATTTTTCGCGTTTCTGTCAAGCCACCTTTGTCTGCGTGGCTGGTGCATGTTGCTCATGTACCCGACAGTCTGTGGCCGCCTTTTCATAGACGCACTCAACTGCTTCACCAATTTTGTTCCAATCATATTCTGTCGCAATCCGACGCTGAAGCTTTCGGCGACGTGCCTTTGCTGTTTCTGAACCGTCGTACCGCAACGAGTCACGTATTGCCTTCACGAGCTGTGTTTCGTTTCCAGGGATAAAGAATCGACCTTCGTCTTCCGCCAAAATTTCTTCGTGCTCGGTAATGTCAGACACGACAAGTGGCGCTCCTGAATATGCTGCTTCGAGCAGGGTAATAGGAAGTCCTTCTGTTTCTGAAGCGGTCACAAACAGACGTGCACTGCGGAACAGCTGAGCAAGCGCCTCGCCTGTTTGTACACCAAGCAATTTCACTCGCTTGTCTTCCTGAGCAAGTTGTTGCAGTTCTTCTACGTAGTCGTCGCTGTAGGAAGACCCGCCCACAATCACAAGCGGCATGTCAGTTTTGATGTGCTTGTAAGCCTCCACAATTTCATGAACGCGCTTCAATGGAATCAACCGCGACACTACAAGAACATATCCATCTCGTTTGAGACCATGCTTCTTTAGGCGATCTGTTTTTCGGGTTCTTCGAATGTCGACACCGTTTGGAACATACTCAATTTCTGTTGCGTACTCACGACGTGCAATTTGCTGCAGTGAACGCGAGACGGCAATCGTGCGATGTGGGAATCGCATCGTTGCCCATTCTCCGAAGTACAAAAAGATGCGACCAAGAATGCCCCACTTGCGGTTAAAGCGATCTTGCGAGTGGAATGTCGAAACGACTGTTGCTCGTGGTGCAAACACTCGGGGCATCCACGCAAGTGTTGTTGGTCCTACGCCGTGGAAGTGATAGACGTCTGGACGCACAAACAGAAGCGCGTGCAGCACCGATCGTAAGGTATGCGTAATCGTGTCGAGGCTTTTTGTTGGAATACTTCGCAATGGCACAAGTCGCACACCTTTGTACGAACGACGCCAAGACCCGGTGAAGTGTGGCCGTGTGTAGACGGTTACCTCATTGCGCGCAAAACGTGCCAAACGCGTCGAAAGTTCTTCGACGTGTCGTTCTACCCCACCCTGACGGGCAGGAATTCCCTTTTGGCCGATCATTACGATACGCATGTGGGCAATTGAATGTTTACAAAATACACTATTATTTGTATTTTGTCAAATAGGCCCGTCCGTCTCGCGTAGACGATCTACGCAGTGCGGAACGTTGCATGTTGGCATGTAGTTGCGTATGGTCAAGCGTCACCCACCGTATGAAACGACCACCCTGGGTTCCATCCCTCTTCGCACAACTCCCTCTCGTTCTGCTCGGATTCTTTGCGGTGGCGCTCGTGGGACTCGTTACGAAACTCATCACAGACGCGGAGGCCCGCACCGATGTTGAAATCACGGTAGACCCAGCGATACCCGGAACACCCATTTCTCCTCACTTGTTTGGAGGCGGAACGGGTTCTTCTTTTGCTCCGCTTTCAGGATTCTCAGACGCATTTGGAGCATACCCACCAACAATGGTGCGCGTCACTCCCCCAGTTGAGAACGGAGCGCGCATGCTCCTTAAGTTGGAAGATGGTGTGCCGACTATTCTTGCGAAGGATGATGTTCCGTACACGCCCGGAACTTCGTATGCTCTTTCTCTCTCTAGTATAGGCTCAACTCTTTCTGTTTCGGTAGATGGGAAACGCATTCTCAGTGCTCGAGACACGACCTTTTCTTCTGGAACGAGTGGCCTGATGACGTCCTATCTCGACAATGCCTCGTTTGATGACGTCGTTATTCAAGAGAGCAATGGGTCTATTCGTTCTATTGAACGATTCTCTTCTGGTGTCCCGTCTGACTGGACCTCAGGCAACTTGCCCAGCTGGTTTTATGCTGGTACTTGGAACACCCAAGATGCGCGACTTGTCCATACGGGCGCCCAACAGTTTTCGTTCGTATCTCTTCCGGACGCACTTGAGAGCAGCTCCATTTCCGTGACGGCCACTCCATCTCCGAGCAACGAGTTTTCTGCTGGCTATATTGGACTTACCACAAGACACCAGGATCCGTTAAACGGCTATCGCTTTATATGGCGTGGAGAACGACCGCAACCATTCGCTTCTAGTAACCCTTGGGGTGTGCACGACTGGGAAGGAACGCTCCGTACAGTGCAAGAACTGAATGCAGAACCTGTTGTTGTGGCGAACCTAAGAGGCACACCGCAAGAAGCCGCGGAGCTCGTTCGTGATCTGAATGTTCGACGCGGTTTAGGCGTTCGCTATTTCGAACTTGGAAGTGAGCCCTATGCTTATGGGGACTCGTCGCTGACTGTTCCTGCCTATATTGAGCGGTATAAGGAATTCCGTACCGCTATGCTTGCGGTTGATTCCTCAATCCAGCTAGGACTTCCGCTCCTCATTAGTGACTCCACATGGGACGAAGAGGTACTTCCTGAGCTCGCGCGTCTTGCAGACTTTGCCGTGCTTCATCCGTACGTGTATTTCGCTGCAGGTGATGTCACACGAGAACAGGTGCTTGCGAGTCCAACTGGATTTGCTGAGTCTCTGAATGCACAGTACGGAAACGACGGCATGATCGCGCAGGCTCGACGTGTGTGGGGACGCACCAACCCTGAGCAAGCTCAGACGGTTCCCATCTTTATCACAGAGTTTAATACCGGGAGTGAAGTGTATGGCCGTTCCCAAGTCTTTGGAATTACTGCATCGAATTGGTATGGACGCTTTGCCGAACAAGGTGTTTCTGCTGCGCTCTTTCAGACGATGAACGCGGGTGACAACCACTGGAATTTACTCACCTATGATCTTCGACCTCGCCCCGCCGAGCTTGCTCGTCGCCTTGCCGCAGAAACACTTCAAGGAATCTCTATTCAATCGACCGTTGCCCATTCTCCAACGGTCGCTGTTCCAGAACGAGCACAGTTACCCGCCTTCCCGGCTCTGCCAGAAGTAGACAGTTATGCGGCCTACAACGCCGATCGTTCTGAAATTACCCTACTTGTCCCAAACAGTTCTCGGAACGACCAACAAGCCACCATTCGCATTCCCCATGCGTTTATCGACTCCTCGTATCGTGTTTCAACACTTCGCGGAACCTCTGAGTCATCGCACAACGAAGAAACGAACGAGGTGTATATTGATTCGCTTGAACGCACAGGCGGCTCATCTCATTTCTCGTATACGCTTCCCGCTTCTTCGGTGTCTGCCTTCACCTTTTCTGTGACCAAGCTCGCGCTTCCGGACGACAATCCTGCCCTCGCTCCAATTGCTGCATCTTCTGTGGTTGTCAGCGGTATTGGACAGCCACCGCGCGCTGCCATGCTCGACGCACAAGGAAACACCCTTCTTGCAATCGATCTTCCTGAATACGTCGAAGGTGGGTTTGATGTTGCTACAGGAGACGTCGATAACGACGGAGGCAAAGAGTTCATTGTCGTGAACGGTGCCGGAGGAACCCCAACGATTCGCGTGTATTCCCCAGAAGGTCGACTTGAACAATCGTTCCAGTCGTTCCATCCAGACTTCCGAGGTGGGCTTCATGTTGCCACTGGCCAGGCTGATCTCGACCCGCAACTTGAACTCATCGTAAGCCAAGCCTCTGAAGGTCAAGGATGGGTGCGTATTTATGACCTCTTCGGTGAAGTCTCTATACAGTCCGAATGGAACGCCTACGGAGCTGCAGAGTCTGGCGCTGACGTTACGTTCGGTGATGTGGATCGTGACGGCATTGATGAAGTCATTACGGGTGCCGGTCCTGGCGGCGGCCCACATGTACGCGTGTTTGAACCTTCAGGTACGCCGCGTCCGATCTCCTTTATTGCCTTCCACCCTGACTACCGGGGCGGCCTCTCCGTCGACGCGGGAGATATTGATGGAGATGGAAAAGATGAGCTTGCGATTTCGCAGCGGGCGGAACAGGCATGGGTGAAAGTTGTACGCGCCACTCCAGACACTCCTATTCTTGGAGAATGGAGAGCGTTCGACGTCTTTCCTGTTGGAGCGCATATCGCCATTGATGACGAAGAAGATCGACTCCTTGTCGGAGCCTGTGGTGCGGGAGCTCCTCATCTACGCTCCTTCCGTGCTGACGGATCATTCGACGGCTTGTCTGTGTTCCCCTTCTCGAGTTCCTTGAGAGGCGGCATGGAAGTTGCCGCCTATTAGAAAAAAAAGAGACGTCCATGTTCCGGACGTCGCTACCGACGCACGAGCAGCAAGTTGCTCAGTTGCTCGGACAGGTCACGATCTGGACTCCGTTGGCGTCTGTAGCGTGACCCACGGCGTGGAACGCGCCTCCGCTCATGTGACAGTCGAGCACGCCGGTTCCGACTCGCACGCCGCTCGCATCAACGAAGGTACACGCGCGCTCCTCAATGGTGCACGATTCCCCAACCTCGACGATGAGTTCGAAGGCGGCGAGCTGATCACTCAGATTCGCCTGCCCGGTCTGCGCATCAATCTCGATCAGCTCTGCGGCGCGCG
>JAGQLO010000015.1:18968-26473 GCA_020429185.1 Candidatus Doudnabacteria bacterium | reverse complement strand
TTCCAGCAAGAAAGGAACCACCAAGCAACCAAAGCAAGCGATTTCGAGAAAGGTTCAGGCCCTTAAAGAATCGCTTCACAATAACCGCAACGGTATATCCAACAGGACCGTGAGCAAAAAACATAAGAAATCAGATTACGCAAGAATGCTACCATCCATCTCCTGAAGTGGAAAACTGAATTGGTCACGAGAAGATTTCGCGATAAAATAGGGAAAAACGAGACCATGACAACATTTGATTCCGTCTACCGAGACCTACTGCAAGACATCATGCAAAACGGTGCACTCGAACTCAACGAGCGCACGGGATTGCATACGCGCATTCGCACCGGAGCACATTTCGACCTAGATGTCAGCAAGGCATTTCCTCTCCTAACCCTTCGAAAGATTCCGCTAAAGTTATTCGTTGCGGAGCAAGTGTGGTATCTCCAAGGAGAAAACAAGCTTGATTTCTTCCAAAAGTTTTCACGGATCTGGGATGACTTTATGGAAGAAGACAACACGGTTGAAAGCGGATATGGCTATCGCTGGCGAGGATTTTTCGGACGCGATCAGGTCGACAGTCTTCTGCAAATGCTTCGAGATGAACCCTCTAGTCGTCAAGGAGTCGTTGTAACATGGGATCCAAATACAGACGGCCTTGCTTCTGCAAAAAAGAAGAACGTTCCCTGTGTGCCGGTCTGGGTAGCCAACATCGTCAATGGAAAGCTAAATTTCCACGTCATTTTCCGTTCAAATGACGTCATGCTCGGACTCCCACACGATGTCGCTGGCTTTGCGCTGCTGCTCAAAATGCTCGCTCAAGAACTAAAAGTGGAACCCGGCATGATGCACTATTCGATCTCACATGCGCACGTGTACGAAAACCACTTCTCAAATGCAGAGATGCTTCTGACCCGATCGAATGAACATCCCGACGTAAACTTCGAACTGCCGCCAAACTGTTACAAGCGAGCGCTTCACAAAGATGAGTCGCTCGTCCATGAAATTCTAGAATCAATGCAATCCGTCTACGAACCACTACCAGGAGTAGGTCGAATGCAAATTGCTCTCTAGGCCTATGGTTCTCGCAAAAAACGAACTCCTCGATTATGTCTCTTCTGGTGGTCTCTCATTTTCACCAGGACTCGATGGATTTCAAGTACAACCACACGCTGTAGATCTTCGGCTTGGATTCACCTTCCGCCTTCCAAAAATGTGGGAACTCAATAAAGAAGGACGCGTCGCTGTCGCTCAGGACCCAACGGCAGACCGCTCTGATGCGTTTGAAGAAATTGAACTTACACCCGGTCAGTACTTCGACATCCTTCCAAAAGAGTTCGTCCTTGGAACGACATTAGAAGAAATTGGTATCGAAACGGGAAAGTTGATGGGCGTCCTCTACCCTCGTTCATCTGTAAACCGTCGCGGACTTGCCATCAATATGAGTGGAATTATCGACGCAGGCTACAAAGGCCGGCTCATTATTCCCCTCATGAACAACACAGAGAGTCAGGTGATTCGAGTCTACCCAGGAGAACGCGTCTGCCAAGTCGTGTTCATGGAACTCTCTTCAGAACTTTCAAAAGCTCAGGCGCAGCAACACGGTCTCACCCGAGCCAAATATCACGCAAAAGAAGAGGTGGCCTCACGCGGTGACCGAAAAGACGAGAACGCACTCATTCGCTCAGGACGACTCGAGCAACTCAAAAAGACATTCGCTGTTGCAACCAACTAGTTCCCCACTTCCTCCTGACGACCCAAAAAGTTGTTTGGATGACTTTTCTCAAAGAACACATGTGCGTTTTCGAGTGTGTACACCTGCCGCACATCTGCGATCTCTAGTGCAGACCAGCAAGCAACGCAGCACCACCAGTGCCCCCAGAGATATACCTCTGCCTGAAACGGATCATGTCCGTTGATGACCGCATTCGCGAGCGCTACCTGCTCACTATGGTTAGACGGGTGACATCCAAGACAGAGCTCATACGCCATTCCTGTCGGCACGTGTTTATCCTGTCGCGCGCAGCCGTTTGTTCGGTGAAACCCAGAACCGATCGATCCTGTTCCAATCACAGTATTGTCTTTCACAAGTACAGCTCCACTAGTGTGTGTGAGCGAGCCTTTGTGCTCAAAAGCCACTTCCCGAGCAAGTTTCATGAATGGATGTTCAGATGAAACTTGGAGAATAGATCTCCCTTCTGGAAGATACGGATACACAATAGACTGCTCGGGGGTTGTGATTCTTGTATTCATGAAACCACCATGAATCAAGAATGACTCGAACAAAACTTACCCTTCAACAGGTGTAAAAACAGAAGACACACCGACTTGAAATTGTAGGAAAAGCAGTAAGAGCTACACACTCACGAGAAGCTGCGACTCAAACCAAAGTCGCAAACGCTGCGGATCTGCAGGATCAAGAACGGCACCTTCCCGCGATTTATCAAATAGCGCTGCCGCACCTTCCATTAAGACCACACGAGCGACTCCCGCATCTTCCATCGCCTGTGTGCAAGGCTCACAACACCAAAAATGTCCCGCAAAGATGAACGTTGAACCCCTAAGCTCAGCTTCATGCCCTGCTTCCCTCGCACGTTGAATCGAACGAGCCTCAGAATGATTCTGCCCCTGACATCCAGGACATTTGTCATAATCCTCTCCGGGCGCCGATCCCAATCGAACACGTTCACATCCGCCAAGTTCCGCATGTGCTTCAGCAACAGACGCATGTGACAAGTAGTGCCCTTTGGCAGAGAAGAGGATGCCAGTATGAAAATAGGTTGTAAGCCAATTCATCGACGCGCCCGCCTCGAGACCAAGTCTCATAGCTTGCTGCATCGCAGGATGATCCGGACCAGTAACAAAATAAGAAATGGTCGAACTCACATGATGCATCGCATCAATCTCATTTTGTGACATTGGCCGCAACAATTCTTCGTGTACAGAGAGATTCTGCAAAGAAGAACGAGCGGACATACAGCTTTACCGAGTCACAGATTCAATACCAAACACACGAGAGCGCAACGTGAGCGGCATCATACGAACGATCAGCACCGCCATGACTGCCCCAGCAGGCACAACTGTGAGTGAAGAAATGAGATGAAGACGTAAGAATGGAATCGCCATCAGATACGACTCGATCAACCCAGCCATCGTAGGCGGATACAGCATTCCCTCGAGCCACACCCCAAAGTTGGTCCACGCGAAGAAGAAGAGCGTTCCCGCAATACCCATGCCCGTTGCCTTTAGCGGAAACTTCCAAGAAGACTTATCAGAAGAACGCAACAGCAACGAAGCAAACCCAATAACAGCCCACGCACTCCAGGTAAACCAGAAGATCTGCGTGTTTCCTATAAATACATCGGAAAGCGCAACAGCACCCACAGCAACGGCCACACCCCAACGACCGCCCAAAAATGCACCACCAAGAACAGAAACGAGCATGATCGTTTCGATATTTGGCACCTCTTGTAGCAACAAACGTCCACCAGCCCCAAAGACAATCAAAAGGGTGGCCACTACCGCTCGCCAGTGCGTTGTCAGATACTCCGTCAGATTTATTGTCATAGTCTTCATAATTCTCAGTTCATCCGGAACATCCAGAACCGGAACGGTCTAGTTTAAGCGATTTTCTCTAACTCTTCCAGTGGAGTTTCCGCAGTACCCTTCTTCCGCTCTTCAACATCTGCGATCGCACGGTTTTGTAACTGTGCAAACCGCTCCTGCATAGCAACGTCTAGGTCCACTCCTGTCCGTCCTGCCACTAACGCAACATTATACAGAACATCAGCAAGCTCCTTTGCGAACTCCTTTTCAATATCCTTTGGATCGACTCCGTCTGTCTTTCGGTACGTGGGCGAGTACATGTTCTTCGTCAACAGATATTGTTCCATCATTTCTCCCACCTCTTCCACGAGCTTTAGCACCACGTGCTCCTCCTGTACCGGATGCGTCTGGTTCCAGTAGAAGTGCAATCCCGTCACTCGTTCCTGTAATTCAGTAATGGTCATAGACGCGATTAGAGAGCTGATAGGAACGAAGGCCAATCAATCTCTGTTGTCTCCCCCTTCACAGCATCTTCAACGCTCTTCAGACTCACAATGAGCGTCGTTGCATCTTGCACGTCTTCTGGGAGAAGAAGCTTGAGATCAAACGAGAAGTGACTTCCCTCAGGAATCGGAACAGCGAAGTCTGTTTCGTGGTCATCCGTCACACTTAACGGCAACACGAGATGCTCATCAACATCTTCTGAGGCCGCGGGAACAAGACCCATAATCTGACATTCCTTTGCTTCCGTCGCACTCACACGTAGAGTACAAGTGAACCGAATTCCTACCACGCTTTCTGATCGCGTAGACGATGCATCAATGGCGGGATTATAGACATGAACTCGTACATAGACCGTATTCGGCTCCCCTGTTTTTCGCAACGGAACAGAATCAATACGCACAATCTGGATGCGGCCGCGTTTTGCAAGGATTCGCTTAATGATGTGACGAATCAGGGCAATAACAGCCGACGAAACCGTAACCGCAGCCGCAAACAGACCGAAGAGTTCTATGGGTTGGAGAGATTCAACGAGCACACGTACAAGTTAGACCTACGCAGTTACTACCCACACTTAGAGAAGCCGCACGAGTGACACATCATACATCCTTCCTCAAAGGCCATGAGGCCACCACAGTCAGGACACTCGGGCGCCATTCCGTTGTCGGCCATGGAACCAGAAGAGGTGGAACTCATGAACGCAGGCTTCTCCTTCTTCTCCTCCGCCTCTGGTGCCGGAGCTCCAACAGGAACAGGCTGCTCCATCAAGGAAGACTGCTGAGGAGTGACCTCAACCGGAGCCGGATGCACTACATCTGAGACAGCTGGTTCACTAGCGGCCAACTTAGCGGCCGCAGCATCAGACACATCAGAGTCCGACACCTCAACCTGCTGAGGCGAAGCGGTTGCCGCACCCTCGAGCGGAAGTTGTTGCTGCAAGCCCTTAATGTGCTCCTCCAAAATCTTTGCAATCGCATCAGGGATCGAGAGAATCATACCCTTCTTGGTCCAACCAGGCATCGGTCCACGCACTCCCTTGATCTGACTAATGACTTCCTCTGCAGGAATTCCAGAGCGAAGCGCAAGTGAGATTAAGCGACAAATTGCTTCTGACTTCGCTGCAAAGAACCCTCCAGACTTTCCGATTGTGGCAAAGACTTCGAAAGGATGTCCGTCGCCATCGTCATTGATGGTGACATACAGACTTCCATAGGATGTTTTGAGCTGGTACGTCGAACCATGTACCACATCGGGACGTTCCATCGGCTGAGGAAGAGCTTGAGAGCTGCCAGGCTGTGCATGAGGCGAAGCTGGATGTACCCCTTCTCCCTCCTCTTTCTTCTCTGTTGTTCCGACGGAAAGAACCTGATCTTTCGATCCATCTCGATAGATCGTGATTCCTTTACATCCTAATTCGTATGACTTGAGGTATACATTAGCGATGTCTTCTTCTGTAGCAGTGTTTGGGAAGTTAATGGTCTTCGACACAGCGTTGTCTGTGTGATCCTGGAACGCTGCCTGGATCTTTACATCCCACTCAGGATTGATGTCGTAACTCGTCACAAAGACATCCTTTACATCCTGCGGCACCCCATCAATGTTCTGACAGGATCCAGCCTCAGCCACCTTCTCCATGAGTTCTTCTGAGTAGAATCCGCGTTCACGGGCAACACGCTCGAACGCCGCATTCACCTCAATCTGCTTAAAGCCACCCATCGAGTTTTCACGACGGAATGCGAGGGCAAAGATTGGCTCAATTCCCGAAGAACAGCCAGCCACAATACTTGTGTATCCCGTAGGAGCGATCGTTGTGACAGCCGAGTTACGCATCGCCTTCACGCGGTTCTTCTTATGTACGCTCTTATCGAACGCTGGGAATGACCCCTTCTTACGTCCAAGATCTTTCGAGGCTTCTTGGGCAGCTTCATTCACAAAC
The DNA here is from genome assembly GCA_020429185.1 of Candidatus Doudnabacteria bacterium. Classification (GTDB taxonomy): domain Bacteria; phylum Patescibacteriota; class JABMPQ01; order JABMPQ01; family JAGQLO01; genus JAGQLO01. The sequence goes on along the minus strand of JAGQLO010000015.1, from coordinate 20,508 downwards.
GCCATCACTTCTTTCGCCTTCTTCACAGCCTCGTCTGAGTTATATGGAATACCCAATTCCACAAGCATGTCAGCGAAGCCCATCACGCCCAGACCAATGCGACGCGTCTTGCGCGACATGTCTCGCACCTTCGCAATCGGGAAAGAACTCACATCAATCGTATTGTCCAAGAAGTGTGTTGCTGCCTTTACCGTCTTCTTGAGCTTGTCCCAGTCGATGTCCTTCTTCCCCTTCGAACCCTCTTTCAACATGCGCGAAAGCACAATAGATCCAAGGTTACAGGTCTCGTATGGAATCAGGGGCTGCTCACCACATGGGTTTGTTGCTTCTAGCTTTCCAAGTTCAGGAGTTGGGTTCGTAGCTTCCAAGCGATCCACAAAGATCAGTCCAGGATCACCAGATGTCCATGCATGCTTCACAAGACGGTCCCACAGTTCTTTCGCACGGATCTTCTTTGTAACTTCCTTCGTGTGTGGATCCACCAATGGGAACTCTTCATCATTGCGAAGAGCTTCCATGAAGTCATCGGTAATGCCAACCGAGATGTTGAAGTGCGACATTGCCTCCAGATCATCTTTGCAGGCAATAAACTCCTCGATATCTGGGTGCCACACGTTCAGAATGGCCATGCTTCCCTGGCTTCGACCTCCCTTCGTGAGAATCGTGTCCTGTGAAGCATTGAACGCCTTCATAAATGCAACCGGACCAGAAGCACGCTCTCCTGAAGAACCAACAATTGCATTCTTCGAACGCAGCGCGCTGAAGTTAAATCCAGTCCCACACGTTGCCTTATGGGCAAGCACATTGTCCTTCATGGTTTGCATGATGCTTTCGATCGAGTCTTCAACCGGCAGCACCAAACAAGCAGAGTTTGTAAGCTTCTTGTCTCCCGCGTTTCGCAATGCCTGACCAGGAATAAACTCGAGGTTGCTCAACATGGACTCGAACTGTTCCTCTGTCTTCTTCAGATCCTTCTTGAACCCTGTATATTCTTTATCAGCAGAGGCAATCACTCTCGCAACCCGTGCAAACAATTCATCTGGACCCTCAAGAACAGTTCCGTCATCGTCTTTACGAAGTGCCCGCTTTTCCAGTACCTGGAGCGCGTTTGGCGTAAGCAGCCCCTTCGAATCAGGGGTAACTGCAGACACACGGGCCGTATCTTTTGTCACAGCGGAGACCTCTGCAGTTGCAGGAACAGCGGCTTCAAATGACTCAATCACAGCCACCTCTTCTTCTGGCACCTCATTCGTTTCAATGTGCACCACCTTCTGCTGCTCAGAACGTGGATCTTCCTTCTTCTCTTTTTCAGCAGTGCCAACGCTCAATACCTGACCTTCCTTCGATCCATCGCGATAGATCGTCACCCCCTTACATCCTGTTTCATACGCCATCGTGTAGGCGCGACGCACATCATCAATCGTTGCATCGTTCGGGAAGTTAATCGTCTTCGAGACAGCGTTGTCACAGTGACGCTGGAACGCTGCCTGAATGCGCACGTGCGCCTCTGGAGACACGTCAAATGTTGTACGGAATACAT
>JAGQLO010000015.1:0-18870 GCA_020429185.1 Candidatus Doudnabacteria bacterium | reverse complement strand
TGCGCACATCCTGAGGAATTTCTTCCATATTTGCGATCGTGCCCGTTTCAGCAATCTGTTCCATGAGCTCTTCGGAGTAGAACCCACGATCCTTCGCAACCTGTTCGAAGACAGAATCAATCATCATCATTTCACCAGAGCTCTGGTTGTTACCACCTTCTTCAAAGAACATGCGACGCTTAAAGGCCAACGAGAACACAGGTTCAATTCCAGAAGACGTGCCAGCTGCCAACGACACTGTTCCCGTAGGAGCAATAGTTGTCATGGTTGCATTTCGCACTTCCAAGTGATCCTCAACATCCCAACGAGATCCCTTCCACCCTGGGAAGACACCGCGCTGCTTGGCCATCTTGTTAGATTCATCTCGTGCGATCTTCTGAATGAACGCCATGACCTCATCAGCCACATCTGCTGCTTCTTGCGAGTCGTACGGAATGCCAAGCTTGTACAACATCTGCGCAAATCCCATCACGCCCATTCCGATCTTTCGGGTACGTAACACATTCTCTTTCACGATCGGCAACGGATAGTTGTTGATCTCGATCATGTTGTCCATGAAATGGATGATCATGCGCACCGTGTCCTCAAGAGAGGTATAGTCGATTGTTGGCTTTGCACTCTTCCCTTTTCCAGACATCTTCACGTGATTCACCAAAATCACCTGAGCGAGATTACATGATTCATACGGAAGCAATGGTTGCTCACCACAAGGGTTTGTCGCATCCATGATGCCTAGGTTTGGCGTTCGGTTTCCATCGTGAATACGGTCCAAGAACACAACCCCTGGATCAGCACAGCGCCAAGCGCGCTCAACAATCTTATCGAACACCTCTCGTGCACGAAGCGTCTTCACTGCTTTTCCTGTACGCGGATTAATCAGATCGTAGTCTGCATCTTCACGCACCTTCTCCATGAAGTCATCCGTCACTCCAACTGAAATATTGAAGTTCTTAATGCTTGAACCTTCATCCTTCAACTCAATAAACTCCTCAATGTCTGGGTGATCCACATTCAAGATTCCCATGTTTCCACCATGACGCTTCGCGCCCTGCAAGACACGCGAAAGAGCTGTATCAAACGTCTTCAAGAAGTGAATAGGACCAGCAGCTACATTGGGAATATTCTTGACCATGTCTCCCTTTGGACGAATTTTGGAAAAGTTGAATCCCGTTCCACCATTCTTTTGCTGAATTTCTGCCGCATCAGCAAGTGACGCAAAAATACCGCGCATGGAGTCCTCAATTGGCACTACGAAACAGTTCGCGAGCTGACCCGTGTGTGTTCCACCCGCCTCAAAGAGAATGCGCCCTGCAGGAAGCATTCGCCCCTCTGCCATCGGGATATAAAACTTCTCTGTGACAGCATCGAGGTGCTTCTTCCCCTGCTTTTTTTCTGCGGACGTGAGATATGGCTTTTCACCCTCTGCAAGTGCGGCAGCCACACGGTAATACATCTCTCCAACCGTCTCTTTCGGCTCTCCATCTTTACCAAGGTGGAGGTACCGCTTCTTCATCACTGCATACGCACTGTCTGACGTCTTCGGCTGATACTTCTTGAGGAGCTGTTGCTTTGTCATGGGAGTTCGTTCAGTAGTGGATTAAACGGTCGCTGGCGTTTTCTTCTCTGCTTTTGCTTCTTTCAAATTGAGAACTTGTCGATCTCGACTCTTGTCACGATAAATCGTTCCTCCTTTACAGCCGGTTTCATAGAGCATCGTGTACGCCCTCTCAATATCCTCTACCGTTGCCGTCTCTGGCATATTGATTGTCTTGGATACAGCATTATCCGTATGTTTTTGAAACGCTGCCTGAATAGCGACATGCTGTTCCCAAGAAATGTCGTAGGTTGTCACAAAGACATCCTTCACATCTTGAGGAATTTCATCCATGTCTTGAATTGACCCCGTCTCTGCGATCTTCTCCATGAGTTCTTGCGAATAGAACCATCGATCCTTCGCAATCTGCTCAAAGATAGGATTTACCTCCGTAAATGTTTCTCCAGAGGCATTTTCTGTCGCCCCCTGATTCAGAATGTTCTTACGAACATAGGCCAAGGAATACACGGGCTCGATTCCAGAAGAGCAGTTTGCCAACATACTGGTCGTACCCGTTGGAGCAATGGTTGTCGTGGTCACATTGCGCATGTACTTCTCACCACGCTTTGGCCAAACAGACTTCTTAAAGTTCGGGAAGTTTCCACGTTCCTTTGCCAATTCACGCGAGCGCTCGCGTGCCACTTCCGTCACAAAACTCATCACTTTATCCGCCATCTTCACCGCTTCAGGTGCTGTAAACGGAATACCAAGCAAGAAGAGCATGTCAGCAAAGCCCATTACTCCGAGGCCCACACGACGGTTCCCCATGTTCATCTCCTCAATCTCAGGAAGGATGTAGTTGTTCAGGTCAATTGTATTGTCCAAGAAATGCGTTCCCAAACGAACTACTTCTTCGAGGCGATCCCAATCTAATTCGCGCTTACCATTGTTCTCGATAACGAACCGAGACAACACAACAGATCCAAGATTACAGGACTCGTAGGGAAGCAATGGCTGTTCACCACACTGGTTTGTAGCAGCAATGTCTCCAATACCAACGGCCTGGTTTTCCTTATTAACCGTGTCAATAAAGAGTACGCCCGGTTCAGCAGAAGCATGCGCTCGCTCTGCAATCATGCGCCAAATGCTTCGCGCATCTTTTTCTCCATCTTTCTTTCCTGTGCGAGGATTCCTCAGGTCGTAGTTCGTACCAGCCTTCACCGCCTTCATGAACTTATCCGTCACCGCAACAGAGATGTTGAACTTCTCAAGGTGTCCCGGCTCTGACTTTGCGGTTACAAATTCCTCAATATCTGGGTGATCTACACGTAGAATTCCCATGTTCCCAGACCCGCGGGCAGCAGAGTTATCAACGATCGTCTTACAAGAAAAGTCAATCAACTCCATGAATGAAATAGGCCCAGACGAAACCTTTCCGGTTGTACGAACAATATCGCCTCGTGGACGAAGTTCAGAAAAGTCGTAGCCAATTCCAGCACCCGTCTTGTGCAAAAAGGCAGCATTCTTCAATGTAGTGTAGATCGACTCCATGTTGTCGTGGAGAGGAAGCACATAACAAGCAGCCAACTGCTGCATCTCACGCCCCGCATTGCGCAGACACATTCCGGAAAGGAACTCGCGCTTGGACTGCATCTCGTAAAACTGATCCTCGAGCTCCTTCACCTGCTTTGCAGACTTCTTGTACTTCTTGTCACCCGACGCAATATTCTTCGCAACGCGACGTAACAGATCAGAAAACGCTTCAATTGGATTTCCATCATCATCCAAACGCAAATAGCGCTTCGCCAAAACGGCGCGAGCGCTGTCTGTCATGGGAATATCGATGTCGGACGTGTTTGTTGGCATACACGATTCTGAAGTAAGACGAAGAATTCGGCTGAAAGCCGAGTGACGACACGTCACAATTGCCTAGATGCACTAGGCGGGAGCACTGCTCACCCGTTTTGCATCTCCCAACGCCCGCTCAAATTCCTCGACACTCGAGAATCCTTGATAGACAGAAGCGAAGAGAACATACGCCACAGGATCGACAGACTTGAGATGAGAGAGGACAAGATCCCCAATATCCTGACTGTTGATTTCGGGAAGCGTTCCAGAGGCAGATGCGAGCGAATGAATGCGGGTAAGGTCTCGCTCAACAGCAGCAATAATCGCTCGTAGCGTTTGCTCTGGAATGGGACGTCGTTTACACGCAGCTCGCAGACCCCCGAGAAGCTTTTCTCGGTCGAATGGCTGCAAAGAACCATTTCGTTTTCTGACCTGTGCACGAAGCAACTCAACCGACTCTACCGTAGAAAAGCGATGTCCGCAGTTCTTACAGACGCGGCGACGCCGAATTGAGGTACCTGCGCCAACAAGACGTGAGTCCGAAACTCGCGTCGTATCTTTCTGGCACGCAGGACAGATCATACAAGAAGGAACGATTCCAAACGGGTGGACATGATGAGGTACCAACCATTTAGTAACGGCATTCTATCAAAACAATCCTTCCTGCTTTTGGCTTTCCTGTAGAACACGTGGAACACTAGATATTGTGTGATAAAAAAAGTATAGCAACTATATGTTGATTTTGAGAGAGCCATTCGAGAACAATCAGGTCATCAATATGTGGACAAAATAGTGTCCTAAACCACCTGATCAAAAACTGCAGGATCCTCGAAGCGCCATTTTCCAGACGGAAGCGTTCCAAGCTCAACGGATGCGACACGAACACGATGCAAATCATTCAACTTCAGTCCTAGTTCTTTCATCATGCGGCGTATCTGACGTTTCTTTCCCTCGTGAATTGTGAGATGAAATCGTGTGCACCCGCCAGACTCTCGAATCTGAGAAAGATAAGCAGGTGCCGTCACACCATCTTCAAGTCGGACACCATTCTCAAGAAGCGAACGTTGTTTCGGCAACAGCGAACCTCGCACAACAAGCGCGTACTCTTTCTCGTGCTCAAATGAAGGATGTGTAAGCCGCTGTGTAAGTTCTCCATCATTTGTAAACAACAACAACCCAGACGTCTCACGGTCTAAACGACCAATCGCGTGTACCTTTGTACGAACATCCTTTGGAAGAAGATCGTAGACAACTCGCTCGGCGTGCGGATCATCACGTGTCACCGTCCATCCGGTTGGCTTGTGTAGCGACAGAAGAATACGCTCCTCCTGAAGAGAAAAAACCTTCTTCCCAATACGAACTTCGTCGGTTTCAGGATTAACTCGAACTCCCTGCTCCTTCACTTGCGCGCCATTCACAAAGACAACTCCAGACGCAATAACATCGTCTGCTTTACGACGCGAAGGAGCTGCACCCGCTTTCGCTAGAAACTGATTAAGTCGCATATCTGACATATAGAGAAGCCTAAATGAGTTTACGTAAAACGAAAAGGCCCACACAGGACCTTTTCCAACGTTTCTATTCTACTCATCTTCTAACCATCCGTAGAGATGAAAATCATAGGCGTTTGCTCCAGATGCCTCAGTATATGTCGTAAGATAAATCTCATCGCCCGCAACGGCAATCGGAACATCAGAATACTGAGATACAACATTCATCGCCGCTTTTGCTGTGTCAAACGGAACAGTCAAGAATGAACTAAAGTCACTATACGAGGTCGCATTACGTCCCAGGGAACTAATTCCTGCATCACTACTTCCGCTCTTATAGTCGATCCACAACGCGTAAAAGAAGAACTTCTTTCCAGTTGGCACCGTATAGATCAACAAGTTCCCATCTCCATTAAGGTCAGCGGAGGTACGCAAATCCTGGTCAACCAGCTCAGCAACACGCCGCAAGGCGCCAGTTGGAGCACCGCTTGCCGAAATCAGTGCATCAATTTCAGACTGAGTATAGGTTTCCGTTTGCGTGTACACATCAGAAGCATTTGCTTTAGCTGCAAGCAATGCATCAGACTCTGTCTTCGAAGAAAACACCTCAGAAACCGATGTAAACCCAGTAGCCGTTCGAAGGTACACTGTATCGTCGTCGGAATCGTAATACAGGGTTCCTTCTGCCGTTGACGGCGAGCTTGAAGTTGGCGTCAACCCAATAGAAGATGCAGAAAGCGTTCCAGCTATAGAATCACTCGCATCATTTCGTAGATACGAATCTGCAACAGAGATTCCATCTGCCGTAACCAACAAGTCAGATCCATCTACATCCACTGCAAGCCCAGATGAGTTATCGAGGCCTGAAACAGTCGCAAGTGTTACCCCTCCAGATTGAGTACTACAGGTCCACGTAGAAGTGGTCGCGTTCCATGCAAGCACCTGAGCATCTGTACACGAAGTCTGCAAAACTATCGAATACGTTCCATCTTCATTATCCGTTACCTCAAAAACAGAAGATCCTGAAATACTTTTAGCGATATCGCCTGAGAATTGATCGCCTGTAAGCGTTCCAGTTGCAATCTTTGCAGCCGTCACCGAAAGATCTGAAATTGCGATAGTGCCCACAGCAGCGGAAGCTACTTTTTCTGAAGTTACAGCATCTTCTGCAATCGCATCTGAGGTTACAGCACCTTCTGCGAGTTTCTCGGTTGTGACAGCACCATCCGCCAAATCAAGTGCAACGACGGAACCAGTTGCCATATCAGCTGCCGTGATCGATCCATCCTTCAGCTTGCTTGAGGTCACAACACCATCAAGAATTTTTACATTCACAATAGAACCATCTGCTAACTTGGCAGTCGTAACAGCCGCATCGAGAATCTTTCCAGTCGTAACGGCCCCCGTCGCAACATGTACGGCCGTAACAGCCGCTTCGCCCAACGTGAGTTCATACGAACTCCCCTCCCTCAACAGAAGCTTGGCATCTTCAGAGAGCTTGTCGGCAGTGACTGCACCGTCAAGAATCTTGGCAGACGTGACAGAGCCGTCGGCAAGTTCCACAGTCACAAATACATCGTTCTCAAATTCAACATCTTTCAGGACGCTCAACTCAACAGGAAGGGCTGGCGCTGCCTCAAGCTCCTCAAGCTGATCTTCTACCTGCACAACATGTTCCTCGAGTACATTCTGCCGTTGATCCTGAAAATACCAAGCGGCACCTGTTCCAGCAGCCACCACTACAACAAGGACGACAAGAATAGCAGCCGTAATTGATCCACGTTCTGTGTTCATGTTATTCATCATAGAGATACCCAAACAACTCGATATCTATACTGCTTGCACCAGAAGGTCCATACGAATTCACATAAATGGTTTCACCTCCAGTTGGCGTATAGAGACCATCACCCGAAAATGGCTGCCCCGTAATCTGAAACTCTCCCACTGTGCTTGGCTCCGAAATCGTTCCGAGCATGTTCGAGTAGAAAGTTGCATCTGTACCCAGGGTCGAAATGTTTGAAAGATCTCCGCTATTCCGGTGAATGATCATACGATGGAACACAAACTTCTTTCCAGTTGGAACCGTGTAAATAGGATAGTTATTGTCGTCATCCGCATCACCTCCATCACTCGTCTTACGCATATCAAGATCCTGAATGTGAGCCACGCGATACGCCAACGCATCCGAGGATCCACCCAGAGCAATCGCCGCGTCCGTTTCTGCCTGCGTATAGGTTTGCGACTTCGTATACACACTTGAAGATGCTGCCTTCGCTGCCATCAACGCATCAAGTTCTGTCGTTGTGTACGCATCTGTGTTGAGTTCGACCAATCCAGAAGAGGTGCGAACATAAACAGTGTCGTTATCTGAATCGTAGTACAGCGTACCTTCCGCGGTACTCGGCGCGCTTGACGTAGGATTCAGTAACACGCCAGATGCTGTGATCGTTCCCGTGGTCGAATCATCTGCGTCATTGCGAATGAAATTATCCGCAACAGACAGACCGCCTTCTGAGAGCGTCAAATCGGAACCAGACACGTCAACCCTCAAACCCGAAACATCCTCAAGTCCCCCGCCTGTTGCCAATGTGGCGCTTACCGACTGATCAGAACACACCCAAACCGATGAAGAAGCGTTCCAACTAAACACCTGTCCATCGGAACAGGAATCACTCAATGCAATAGAGTACGTCCCATCTCCATTATCAGTAACATCCACAAACCCTGAGGCTGTCACGCTTTTTACAACCGAACCATCAGAAGCTATTTGCACATCAGTAATGGTTCCGTTCGCAATCTTCGCTGCCGTTACAGACAAAGCGTCGAACGACTCCGTAGAAACGGAGGCAACAGCAAGCTCTGAAGCACCAACAGCCCCCTCTGCAATAGCAACTGCATCAACACTACCAGCTGCAAGCTTTGCAGACGTAACAGAACCATTCTTCAGCTGAATGGTACTTACCGTTCCGGTCGCAAGATCAACAGTTTCAACAGCACCATCCGCCAATTTTCCGTTCTCAATCGTTCCATCCGCAATTTTCACTTCAGAAACAGCTCCACTTGCAAGCTTGACAGAAGTAACAGCAGCCTCAAGAATCTCAACCTCGCGCACAGAGCCATCTGCTAAATGGAATTCAGTGACAGCATTCGGAGTTAAGACAAAGCGACCCAAGTTTCCACCTTGAAATTCTAAGATAGCCTCTTCTGCGAGATCGCCAGCTTCTACGGTCCCATCAAGAATCTTGGCGGAGGTTACAGAGCCATCTTCTAACTTCGCAGTGATGAATACTTCTCCTTCCAAGGTAGCATCGGCAAGAGCCCGCTCCTGCACGGAAAGAGAGCGCAATTCTTCAAGCCGCGCATTCACTTCGGCAGAACGTTGTTCGAATTCTTGCTGCTGCTGCTGTTCTGAATACACAATCATCCCAGCCACACCACCTCCCACAACAAGAGCACCGAGAGCTGCAACCACAACTACAACAGTTGCCGAGCCCTGTTCATGTAACGATCTACTCGTCATACACAATGCCATACAATTGAATGTCGTAACTGTTAGCACTTGTAGCAGGTGTTCCTACACGCAACGCAATCGACGTACCAGCTGTAAGAACAGGAACATCCGTTGACGAGAAAAATGAAACCGCTCCATCGATCGTACGATAGGTATTGTCAGAAGATGGAAGTGTAAAGCCATCATGCAAGTCATCGAAACTCGTAGAGTTTGTTCCGAGCGTTACATCAGAAGCAGTATCCCCACTATTTTTCACCACAAGAAGACGGACGTATTCAAATATCTTTCCAGTCGGAACCGTGTATAACGTGATTTCGTTGTTTGTTCCAAGGTCGGCACTCGTACGGAAATCTTGCGCTTGTACATTCGCCACACGCTCCACAGCGCCCACAACCGAACCACCCCCAGAAAGAGCGCTTGTTACTTCGGATTGAGAGTACGTTTCTGTCTTAAGATACACATCACTCGAATCTGCAAGCGCGGCTAAGAGCGTAGATTCCTCTGTTGTGTTGTATGCATCTGGCACAAGATCAACCAAACCACCAGAGGTGCGAACATAGGCCGAAGCAGATCCTGAATCGTAATACAAAGACCCTTCAGTCGTAGGAGCGATTGTTGTTGGTGAAAGCACGACAGACGCCATTGAAAGTGTTCCAGACGTAGAGTCACTTCCGTCATTACGAACAAATGTGTCCGACACAGAGAGACCGTTCGCCCCGAGCGTCAGCGTATCTCCATTTACATCAATCGCTAATCCATCTGTATTCACAAGACCGGACGTCGACGCAAGCGTCACACCTCCAGACGCATCACCACACGTCCACGCAGAAGCCGAGGCATCCCAGTTCAACACCTGATTCGAAGAACACGTTTGCAACAATGAAAGTGAATACGCGCCCTCATTTTCTGCAACCTGCACAATAGAGTTGCCAGAAATAGCGGTAATCACGTCGCCCTCACGTACCTGCGTAGCGGTAATAGTACCTGTTGCTATTTTTGCAGCGGTGACTGCCAAATCAGAAATCTGGTCGGTTCCAACAGCACCAGTAGCCAGCTCGGACGCACCTACAGCATCGTCCGACAATGTCATGGAAGTAACGCTATCGCGTACAAGCTTTGCAGACGTCACCACACCACTCGCAATCTTTGCCTCTGTCACGGCGCCCGTTGCAATATCAAAGGTTGTAATGGAACCATCCTCAAGTTTGGCACCTGACACAGAGCCATCCTGTAAAGCTACTTCCCGAATAGAACCATCTCGCAACTTTGCAGTAGTTACAGCTGCGTCAAGAATTTCTCCCGTACGCACAGAACCATCCTTCAAATGAACCTCGAGAACATCTCCTTCTCCTAACACAATTCGACCAAAGTTTCCCCCTGGGAATAACGCAATAGCTCCACTCGACAACTTTCCAGCCGTAACAGATCCATCTTCAAGCACTGCAGAAGTGACCGAACCATCTTCCAATACAACGGTCACAAAGACGTTTTGATCAAATTGTGCCGAGAGCAACGATCGCTGCTCTCGCAATTCATCGAGCAACGCATCTACCTCCGCTGATCGCTGCTCATATGCCTGCTGATCAGTGGAATCATCATATAGAGAGAAGGCGACGCCTCCCCCAACAACTGTGACAGCAAGTAACACGACGAGGACGACGCCGATAAGGCTCGCCCCCTCTTCTAAATGGCGCCTGGATTCGCGCCGAGTTCGTTTATTCAAAAGCATGTTGTTTGTCTTCACGTACATGATACCACGCAGCGCAAAAACGCTGCCGTCAGTTATGCACAGCCCTGGTAGGTTTTTCCACTATTCCGAAATACTCTGCTGCTCCTGTACACCGCGTTCTACAGATGCCAACCCCTGCGAAAGCTGTTCATACGTCGAGAGCTCTTTTACAGAAGAAATGCCTAAGTGTTTTAAGAGCTCAAGCGTAGGTTCGTAGGCAGCCAGTCTACCCTCTTGCTTTGAAGCCTTCTGAATAAGTCCGCGCAATTGTAAGTTACGCAAGATATAGACACAGTTTACACCACGAATTGCCTCAATCTCCGGACGAGATATCGGCGCACGATACGCAATAATCGCCAGTGTCTCCGATGCAGCATCCGAAAGAGCGCCTTGAGTTTCCTTTCCATACAGCACAGAAACAACAGCAGCATTTTCAGGCGCCGACACCATCTGCACCGTTGTCTCAGAACGAACGAGGCGAATCCCTCGCTGCATCGATGCATACTCGTTTTGTAGAGCATCAAGAATCTCCTCAACTTCTTTTTGTGATGCAGACACAAGCGAAGCCAAGCGTTTGAGAGCGATCGGCTTACCAGACGCAAACACAACGCTCTCAATGACGGCCGGAAGTGGAGCAGTAGTCGACTCTGACACTTCTACAGAAGTAGCTCGTTCATCAACATTGTTGGACTCAGAAGAGGATTCGGACATACGCTAGCGCGAAGAAATAATGATATCGGAAAAAGAATCAGCCTGGCGCACCTCCACCTCTTGCTGCTTCATAAGCTCAAGTGTAGACAAAAAGGTGACTACCAATTCCGTTTTTGAAGTCGCAGACTCAACAAGCTTCAAAAATGACACGTCCACCCCCTTCTTGATATAGGAACGAATCTCATCAATTTTTTCATCAACGGTTACGGTTGCCTCAAGCGTTTCCTCTTGGAGCAACTGACGTTCCTTCGCAAGTCCAATCAACAGTTCCTTCAGCGCATCGGCAAGCGAGCTTGAAGTCACACCCTCTGGAACAAACAACGCTTGTGGAGGCGGATAAAAACGAGGTTCAAATGCTTCCGTCGGACCAGCGTAACGATCACGCAGCTCTTTCGCTGCCTCTCGAAACGACCGAAGGTCGCGCAAACGTTCTGTAAGATCTGTGACATCTTCCTCCAGTTCTTCTTGTTCCTCTTGCGGCAACAGTGCCCGTGACTTCAATAACAGGAGTTGAGCAGCGACGACTAAAAACTGCGACAAATTTTCAGGCGACCTATCTTCTACATGCGCAAGTTGTTCGAGATATTGATCTGCAATACGTGAAAGAGATACTTCCGTAATGGGAAGCTCTTCCTCCTGAATGAGATGCAGGAGCAGGTCAAGTGGACCTTCGAAGGCCTCGATGTTTACTTCAACTGGCATAGTCTTCGTCAAAGTTTGGCTGGATTGATGCGCAGAATCCGATCATCATCTACTGTAGGAACTCCCCGTCCGTCTTGATTACTTGTCAAAACATAAAGGAATCCATCCGGACCAACCACGACATCACGCAACCGTCCAAACTGTTTTTCGAGATGTGGTGTCAGACTTTCTGGCCCTTCTTCAGGCGAAAGACTCCAGAGCGTTTGACTTCGCAATCCTGCCCAATACAAACGCTTCGTACTTGGAAGATACGCAAGACCGAAAGGCGCCCATGTAATGTCGGTCCCGCTGTGCAAATAGGGAGTTTCTTGATTTGAAGCGATCTCATCTCCACGAATGGTTGGCCATCCATAATCCAACCCTTTCTCAATCCTATTTAACTCGTCGGTCGACTGAGACCCATGCTCGGTCGCCCATAGCTGACCTTCATCATCCCAAGCAATTCCCTGAGGATTACGGTGTCCAATCGACCAATACAGCGCGGGGGGAAGATTTGTGGTACTTGTCGCATTTGGATCATCTATCTCTGGATTATCGGCCGGAATATGACCTTCTGGATCTAGCCTCAAAATCTTTCCCGCCAACGAATCACGATCCTGTGCGAGTTTTGTATTCTCTGCATCACCGGTTGTGATGTAGAGCATGTTATCTGGGCCAAACTTCAGTCGTCCTCCATCATGATTCTTTGAACCTGGAATCTGATCAAGGATCACACGCGGATCTCGCAGCGCAGAACGGTCTTCTACAAGTGTCCCACGTACAACCTTGTTAAAGGCAGTAGCTCCATCACGATAGGTGTAATACACGTACAGTTGCGTATCATCTTCTGGATGAATCGCAACACCAAGCATTCCCCCTTCTCCGAGATGATCAAAGTCTTCAGGATCAAACAGCGGCTCTGGAGCAAGTCCTGTATCGATATCGTAGTACCGAAGACGGCCAACACGTTCCGTGAACACAAATGATCCGTCTTGAAAAAACGCAATCGACCACGGAATCTCAAGGCCTGTTACGACATTGGCTGCGAGCGGAGCTTCTTCGAAGACAGCGTCATCCGTCTCTGCCACAGGCACAGAATCAGGGACAACCTCATCGTCAACCCGGTCTGCGACAAACTCAGAACGCAACAACCACAACACCGCCACAACAAGTAGCAATGCAAGCAGAAGCGGGATAAGCCAACGAGAAGTTGATTTCATGCCCACAGCCTAGCAACTCTTTTAGTCTTCCGAAACTGTTCGGATATGAAGCTCTTCGAGCTGCTCATCATCAACGACCGTTGGAGCACCCGTCATTGGATCTTTCGCCTTTCCATCCTTCGGGAATGGCACAACTTCACGAATGTTTGGCTCGTCGGTGAGCATCATGATCATACGGTCGATTCCAGGCGCGAATCCAGCGTGAGGAGGAGCACCATACCGGTACGCCTCAATCATGTGTGGGAAGCGACGCTCGACCTCTTCCTTATCATACCCAACCTTTTCCCATGCCTTAAACATCAATTCTGGCGTGTTCATTCGAACACCTCCTGAAGAAATCTCAAAGCCGTTGGCCACGATGTCGTATTGATGAGCAAGAATCTTTTCTGGGTCCACCTCATCAAGCCCCTCCATGCCACCGTGTGGCATCGAAAATGGGTTATGCATAAAGTCTAGCTTTCCGGTGTCAGGATCACGTTCATACATTGGGAAATCCGTCACCCAAAGCCAAGAAACCTTTGAAGCGTCGTCCAGTTTAAAGCGTTTTCCAAGCGCCGAACGTACAACACCAAGCGCTGAGCAAGCAACCTGCCACGTATCAGCACCGAAGAACACAATGTCTCCCGCCTCAGCTTGCGTTGCCTGCAAGATTGCCTGCTGCTCAGCTGGCTCCAAGAACTTCCAAATCGGTGACTGAGGATCTCCATCCTCCGTCTTCAACGTAACATAGGCCAAGCCACCCGCACGTGCCTCTTTCTTGACGAGCTCTGTGAGCTCATCGATATCTTTACGAGACAATGCTTCAGCAGCACCAGGAACACGCAGTGCCTTCACAACGCCCTTCTCCTTCTCGAGAGCACCAGCAAAGACCTTAAAGTCGGTATCTTTGAGTACCTCGGAAAGATCCGTCATCTTCCAGTCCCAACGCAAGTCAGGCCGGTCAGAACCATACAAATCCATCGCATCAAAGTACGTGATGCGTGGAAATGGCACAGCAATTGGTTCTTTGTTTCCAAACGTCTTCGAGAGCTCAATAAAGAGCGGCTCCATTGCCTGGAAGACGTCTTCCGGTTCTACAAACGCCATCTCCAAGTCTAATTGGTAGAACTCGCCCGGCGAACGGTCGGCGCGCGGATCCTCATCTCGGAAACAGGGTGCAATCTGGAAATAGCGGTCCACCCCACCAACCATCAGCAACTGCTTAAACTGCTGTGGTGCCTGAGGTAACGCGTAAAACGATCCTGGATGGAGTCGCGATGGAACCAAGAAATCACGTGCGCCTTCTGGAGAAGAGTTCGCAAGAATAGGTGTGTGCACCTCCGTAAATCCGTTTTCGATCATGTAGCAGCGAATGGCATGCACAACATCGGAACGAAGCTTAATATGAGCAGCCATGCGCTCACGACGAAAATCAAGATAGCGATACTTCAGACGAAGTTCTTCGTTCGAAAGATGCTCTGCTGTGATTTCAAATGGTGGTGTTTTTGCCTTTGCAATCACCTGCATCGAAGACGCAACAACCTCAATTGCACCCGTCTTCATCTGTTCGTTCACCATTTCATCAGGACGAGCCGTTACTTCCCCCTCGACGGTTACAACCCATTCAGGACGAACAGTGTCAGCCAATTCGAAAGCCTCTTTGTCTTCTGGTCGGAACGTAACCTGCGTAATGCCGTATTGATCGCGAAGATCCAAAAAGATCAATCCTCCATGGTCACGACGAACGTTGACCCAACCAGAAAGCTTTACAGTCTCGCCAGCATGCTCCTTGCGAAGCTCGCCAAGCGTATGTGTACGGAATGATGATGAAAGTGTCATGTAACTCAATAATGCGCTCAAATGTTCTATCTGTACAGGCAAGACTACTCCTCCCCGAAGTCTCGCCTAGCTATTTGAGCCGCGATTACGGTGTGTCATGCGCTGCCACGCCACCAATAAAGGCGATGCCAAGAAAATCGAGGAATACGTTCCCACAACCACACCGACGATCAACGCCATCACAAACCACTTCAAACTTTCTCCACCCAGGAAGAACAGAGCGAGCAGTACAAATAGCGTTGTCACAGAGGTGTTTAGCGAACGCACAACCGTCTGATTCACGGATGTCTCTACAACCCTTTCAAAGTTCGAAGTAGAAGCCGCCACAATGTTTTGACGAATCTTATCGAAGACTACGATTGTGTCGTTCACAGAATAACCGAGCACCATAAGCAGTGCGGTCACAAACAACGTATCAACCTCCACATTCAAGAAGTAACCAAGCAAGGCGAATACTCCGAGCGTGACAACAACGTCATGTACCAATGCGGCAATCGCTGTAACACCCAACTTCCATGAAGACAGCTGTCCAGACACTTTTCGGAATGCAAATGCGACGTACAGCACAATTGCCACAAGCACCGTAATGATGGCGTACACCGACTTTTCACGTAGCTCCTTCCCAATAGTTGGTCCGATTGACTCGAATCGATCCTCGCGAATCTCACCTTCAAACTGACCACGAATTCCCTGCACGAGGCTCAAGCGCTCTTCTTCGGTCAACGGCTTTGTTCGGATAATGTAATCATCCTCGCCAGCCGGCTGCACAGTGAACCCTTCAAACCCTAGATCTTCCATAGCGCTCTGCATCTCCTCAAGGGAAGGTCGACCAGCCTCAAACCCAAGCTCGGTCAGCGCACCCCCAGTGAAGTCGATTCCTGGCTTTAATCCGAAGATTGCCACAACTACGATCGAGGCTCCTACCAAGACACTGGAGAAGATGAACCAGATCTTGCGCTGTTGAATAACACGAATCATACGCTAGTTCTGCTTAGCTTTGTTTGACGGACGTGCCCCGTACCAAAATCCTCCTGTCTGATCACCCTTTCCAATGACAAGACGCAAGAATGTTCGTGTAACAGTAATGGCAGTGAACATCGATACCAACACACCTATTGCCAACGTCACTGCGAATCCCTGAATCAAGCTCGTTCCAATGATACTGAGCAAGAATGCGGTAATAAGCGTAGAGACATTCGAATCACGAATGGCCACCCACGCATTCGTAAATCCATCTTCTACAGAGCGCTTAAGCGTGTGCCCCTTACGCAGTTCTTCGCGCATGTGTTCAAAAATCAGCACGTTTGCATCAACCGCAAGACCAATCGACAAGATGAATCCCGCAACACCTGCCAAGGTCATCGTCACGCCAAGCAACTTGAAGATACTCAGTGAAACCATCGCATAGATCACAAGCGCAAGAACAGCGAGTACTCCTGGCCAGCGGTAATACAAAATCATGAAGATTGCGACGAGCAAGAGACCAATTACACCTGCCAAGAAGGAAGCTTCAACGGAAGCCTCACCCAAAGACGCGCCAACATTTGTTTGCGTCAGCAATTCGATCTTCACCGGCAATGCACCTGTACTCAAGTTACGCGCGAGTTCACGAGCTTCCTCAACGGTGAAGTTTCCCGAAATCTGAGCTTCACCAGACACAATCTCGGACTGAATAACAGGAGCGGAAATCAATACGTCGTCCAAGAAAATCGCAAACGGCTGTCCTAGATAATCACGCGTCATTTGCGCAAAGAGCTCACGACCTTGCTCATCAAACTCCAGTAACACAACGGCTTCCTGAGTTGTTTGATCAAACTGAAGGGTGGCGCGCTCAAGTCGTGCTCCAGTGAGATCTGTTCGTTCAAAGTTCGCAGCAATGCCAGAAAGTCCCGTCTGTTGTGCTTCAAGCTGTGCCGCAAGTTCATCAAGCTGTTCTTCAGAGAGCGGATTTCCGTCTACATCAACAAGACGAGCGTCATCCCCTTCTCCCTCAACGGTAAACTGAGATGTCAGGTCTTCTTGCGGTACAAATGGATTGTCAACAATGGGACGTCGGAAATCGAGCGAAGGCGTCTCTCCAATAATACGAATGGCCTCAGACACATCATCGACCCCAGGAAGCTCAACAATCACACGATAGTCGTCTCCCACTTGATTTGTCTGCACAAGAGGCTCAGACACACCAAGCCCCAACTCACTCGCGTTAATGCGTCGCTCCAAGACGTCACGCGTTCCTTGGATTGCTTCTTCATAGTCAGCCGGATCCAACCCTTCGTCGAACTGCGCTTGATAGACAAGATGTGTTCCTCCACGCAAATCAAGCCCAAGACGAACCTTAAGCTCTTGTTGCCAATCGAGAGAACCGATCTGCACATTGATATCTGGACCCTTTGGCCATGAAGCGAGACCAGCGAGCACTGCAACAAGCAGAACAGCAACAAAGGTCAAGCGCGTTTTTGTGCGCGTTTTCATGCGAATGTCTGAACCTAGTAGTGAATAAAGACCTTATCTCCCACGCCAACCCATTCATAAATGTGTTGTGCATTCGGAATGGAGATATTGATACATCCATGACTCATTGGGGTGCCAAAATTGTTGTGCCAAAACGCACCATGCAAGAAGTAAGGACCGTTAAACTGCATGTTCCATGGCACATCCTTGATGTCGTAGTTGTCAGGATGTTCTGGACCGTATTCCCAACGGTAATTCTGAAGAGGATTCTTGCTTTGAATCACATAGTCTCCAGGAGGGGTTGGATACTTCGCCGTTCCAGAACTGATTGGGAAATCGAACGCAACGCGCCCCCCTTCATACGCGTACAAGTGCTGTTCACTTAAGTTTACGTCAACGTATTTGTAGATACCTGGACGACCAAGCCATACACGGCGACCGGGGATCGTCACAATCTCGTCCCCAGCGTGCGTGCTGTCAAGATCGCCTGCGGCAACTCGAACACCTCCTCGGAAATCACTTTCGTAGGCGAAGGTATTGAAGTCCATACGCTCTCCGTAGGACTCATACGCCATCACTTGCGGACCGTTTCCACCCATTCCTACAAGGACCTCATCTTCACCATCTGCATCGACGTCACCCATGGCCACGTTCACACCTTCCTTGTGTGACTCAGCCACAACTGTGAAGTCAGAAACAACCCGCTTACTTGAATCGGTCTTGTAGACCTTTACTTGGGCTGTCCCGAATGAAGCTTTAGAAACGACAATCTCTTCTTCTGGGCCACCATCAATGTTTCCAACAGCAACATCTCCCCCACCTTTGTATCCATCCTCAAATGGGAAGAGATCGAATCCTGTCCAATTTCCACTACCATCAAAGGCTCGAACATGGCCCGAACTTCCCATTCCTGCCGCCGTAATCACTTCATCAATTCCATCACCATCGATATCTCCCGCAGCAACATGCACGCCACCCTCGAAGGATTCACCGTACGCAATAAACTCTGCACGGATCGTGTGTGCATCATCAGCCTCGTATACCTTCACCCATGCCTGTCCATCAGATGCCTGACCTACAATGATCTCTTGTTCGCCATCACCATCTGTGTCTCCAAGCGCTACATCAATTCCACCTCGATAATCTGGATGAAATGGGAAATAGCCATACCCCGTCCACGTTCCAGCGGTGTTAAACACTCGTACATGGGGACCTCCGCCTCGACCAGCGCCCACCACAATTTCAGCCGCGGCGTTATCACGAATATCACCAACAGCTACCTCACCACCTCCCTTGAAGGCAGCGGCATAGGCATTGAATGCACGCAATGTGGATCCATCATCGTATGCGTATACCTTTACTTCGGGAGAACGATAATCTGTCGCCTCAACAGTTCCTACCCAAACGAAACTCACAAGGAGAACAAGTGATAATGAGAAAATCCTAAAACGCATACGTTGTGTGATCAGTTTCCCCCAGTATAAAGGGGTTTTACGAAAGGAAAAGGGATGACGTACACAGAATGTTCTCAAACTTGACAAAACAAGCACAATTCAACATATTATAGCCAATAATCGTATCTTTACATTACGGAGCAGGAGCAGAGCAGATCATGAAACCCCCACGATTGAGTAGTGCCGGCGGGCCTGGTACGCACAAGCAGGGGTTGGGCAAACTCCTGATCGGCGTGTTGATGGTTCTGACCTCAGCGCTCCTCGGTATCGGCTTCATCGCCCTCACCGACGCGCGCAAGAACTGGACCCCGGGTCAGACGGCCATGAAGATGGTCCTCTACTCGGCCATCGTACTCGGCGTGCAACTGGCGATCGCCATGGCGATTTTCGCTGGGAAGCACGCAAGACCCTGGATCGAACGCG
>JAGQLO010000014.1:1909-26584 GCA_020429185.1 Candidatus Doudnabacteria bacterium | reverse complement strand
AAATAGGGATTGCGCACTTAGCAGGCAAAGACGACTAACATGCAGATCAAACGGTTGCAGCTAAAAGAGTTTAAGAAATTCGCAGATTTTGAGACCGAGTTTTCTGGCGGCCTCAATGTTGTGCGTGGTGAAAACGAGCAAGGAAAATCAACTATTGTCTCGGCGATTTTGGCAGGATTGTTTTACGATCCAACAAAGCGCAATAAGGCAATCGAAGGACTGAAGCGATGGGGAAGTGAGGAGCTCTATCGGATCGATATGACGCTCGAGGGAAGTGGCATAACGTACGAACTGCAGAAAGATTTTGAGCAAAAGTACTTCTCACTCAAAGATACGACTTCCGGAAAGGAATGGACGACCGTTGAAGAAGCGCGTCCAGTCATCGGAGAATTACTTGGAACGACAGACCCAAAACTCTTTTTGTCGACGGCGGCTGTGCGACAAGATGCTATGTCGAGCATCCATGAGGGAAAGAAGGAATTGGAACAAGCTATTCAGCAGTTCGTTACCTCTGGTGGGGATGACACAAGTGCGGTGGATGTATTGCGTTTGCTCGAGAAGAAATTGCGAGACGCGGAAAAGGGGTTGGATAGACCAGCGTCGAATCCTGGAGTGCTCAAGCAGCTTACAGAACGAAAAGGAGCGCTTGAGGCGAAGATTGCCGAGCTGCAGGTTGTGGTAGACGACCGCGCAAAACGTCAAAAGGAAAACGAAGAGCTTCGTCAGCAACTTCGTGTGCAGAAAGAGGAACAGGAGGTTCGTGTGAACATGCTCAACACTGCAAAAGAGCGACGTGAGCTTCAGCAGCAGCGAGTAGCACTTGAACAACAATTCGAACAAGCGGAACGAGTGCGTGAAGCACTCGACCGTCAGTCAGGTGGACCACAAGAAGTCGAGCGCGTCACAGAGGAACTCAAACGCGTTGAAGAGCTTGCTGCCCAAGTGCGCGACCTCGAGGTGCAGCGAGCGGCACTCGCAAAGAGAATTACAGCGCTAGATGTCTTAGAAGAGATGCATGAGCCGAACCCGTTATTGAATCCGGGCATGCTCGGCGGGCTCCTGCTTACGGCGGTAGCTGTTGGAGGTTTTGTATTTTCTCCGTGGACATTGACCGCACTGGTTCCAGCTGTGCCGCTGTTTATCTGGGCCTTTCAGAAACGTCGAAATACGAAACTGAAGAAGCAAGAAGAACAGCAAGAAGAAGGGCTTCGCACAGAAGACAGCGCTCTGCAGGTGCAACAACAAGAGTTGTTACAAAAAGCGAGCGTGGGAACGGTCGATCAACTGCTACAGACAAAGGATCGTCTTACACAAGAGCGAGAGACCTTGCTGAAGGCGCAGGGTGAAATGGAGGCGCTGCTAAAAGGCAAGACGGCCGAACAAGCTCGGACAGAACGAACAGACATTGCAAAACAACTTGCAACACTAGAGGCGCGTGAAGCGGAACTCGAAGGAGTGACACTCGATTCTAGAGAAGAAGCGAAGCTCGAGGCAGAAGCGGCAAAAGCTGAGAAGGTAATTAAGGAGCAAACAGAGCGAGGAATTGAAAATCGTGCGAAGATCGAAGCGACGCCGGCTTCAAATGACGAATTGCTTCAGCTGCAGGAAGAGTTAGAAACGGTGAACGAAGATCTTCGACGCGAGCAGCTGCTTGCAGATGCGCATCGACTTGCCATAGATGTGATTAGCAAGTCTAAAGACGCAGTCACAAAGCAGGCAAAGGACGTGCTCCAAGAGCTCATGAACGAGTATCTTCCGCGCATCACAAAGGATCGCTACACCGCCGCGCATGTAGATGACAGTCTCAATATCACAGTCGAGACTGGAGAGCAGAATGGGGGAGAGGTCACGCCAGACGGTGTTCTGTCTGCAGGAACTGTAGATCAGGTGTATCTCATCGCTCGACTCGCGCTGATGCGTCTTCTGTACAAAGATGCGCGACCACCACTTATTCTCGACGACCCGTTTGTTGCCTTTGACGATGTCCGGAAGGCGATGACGATGGGTATTTTGGGTGAGCTCGCACAAGAACAACAAATCCTACTGTTCACGCACAGCCCTTCGTACGACGGATGGGCATCAACAGTTGTTGAGCTCGGAGCAGTCAAGTAACACCCTAGTGTTCGTGTGGACGGTCTGTTTCGTCTTTGATGTCTCCGAAGACTTCTTCGATCACGTCTTCTAGTGTGACGACACCAATCGTTTTATCGTCAGCGGAACGAACAACGGCAAGGTGCGTTCGATGCTCCTGGAACAAGCGAATAAGGTCATCAGCCTTCACCGTGCTCTCAACAAACAAGGCAGGACGCACGACATCTCGAACAGTTTCGTGGGGACTGGCAGGCACGAGCCCCTCGAGAAGATCATCTTTGAGCGCGATTCCGATAACATCATGGAATGAATCGCCAGTGACAAGGATGCGACTGTGTACCATTTGGGGAAGTGGCTCAGCAATAGAGGCGAGAGGAGTGTCGGCTGGAAGAAAGAGAATTCGCTCATCTGGTGTCATGAGGTCTCGAGCGGTGATGTCGTTCAGTCGGAAAATACGCTGAACCATCAGGGCCTCATCTTCCTCAATAACGCCCTCGCGACGCCCTTTGAGTGCCAGAAGACGAATTTCGCGTTCACTTGTATTGAGTGAAGGCTTCGCTCCACGTGTGAACAGCTTGGCGATCGAGGTCAACACCCAAGAAATAGGGAAGAGAAGAATCGTGGCCCAACGTGTTGCAAGGGAGACGCGGGGAACAAGCGTCTGGGCATGGTACTCACCGAACGTTTTTGGAATCACTTCCGAGAACACAATCAATGAAAATGTCAGAAGGGCCGACAGAATGCCGATACCAGTACTATTGAGGACAGACGCGGCGAGAGATCCCACGAACAAGCTTCCAGCGATGTTCGAGAGGTTGTTGAGGACGACAATCGTAGTGATGGCCTGAGGGAGATCGTCGTAGATCTTTACGAGTCGCTTATCACGCCGTGTATGTGAGTGCTTGAGTCCAAGTATGCGAGATCGTGGAAATGAAAGAAGCGCTGCCTCTGCTCCACTAAAGAGCGCGGACAGCACAATCACAACAACGATCGTAATAATGAGAAGTGTCACGCCTGCACTGTAGCAGATTCACGAGGGTGTAAAGCCAAAAAAGACGGATTGACCCTGTGTACAAAGTGTGCTAAAATAGGTTTGTTGATTGAGAAGTGGAAGAGCTTCTCGCCAACACAAACACTAATACCTCCCTATGGAGAGCAATAAGCTCTGTATCTGTCAGGGAGCAGGCTGCACAAACTGTGGTGACGAAACGCACTCGGGTTCCGATGCTGCGTTGAATCACCCAGCAGGTGTAATGGCTGTCGTTGCTGTAGCGGGCAGCATCGGCATTCTCTACGGCATGGTTGCAATGCTGTTTGTAGAAGCCTTCGCCGCGTAAGCAGTCTTCTCCGGAGAACAAAGCACCCCCCCTTGTGGGGTGTTTTGTTCTGTTCGTAAGAAGCGTGGAAGCTGCTACCATGAACGTCATGTCAACCAAGGAAGCACTACAAGAGACTCCATTGCTTGAGAGTCTCAATGAACAACAGCGGGATGCAGTGACACATACGGATGGGCCACTGCTCATTATTGCGGGAGCGGGCACAGGTAAAACAACGGTACTCACAAAACGCGTCGCCTGGCTAATTCAAGAACAAGATGTTCCATCGGAATCGATTTTGGCACTCACCTTTACGGAAAAGGCGGCAGAAGAGATGGAGCAGCGAGTCGATCAGCTCTTGCCAATGGGGTACACCGATTTGGCAATCGATACGTTTCACGGATTCTGCGACAAGATTCTGAAGGAGTTTGGATTGGAAATTGGTCTCGACACGAACTACACGCTCCTCACGCAGGCGGATCAGTGGCTGTTTTTGCGGAACTTCTTATTCGAACTGCCGCTGCGAACGTATCGTCCACTCGGCCGTCCAAACGCATTTCTGGCAGAGTTAGCAAAACACTTCTCACGTGCAAAAGATGAAGATATCTCTCCGCGTCAGTACATCGAGTGGGCCGAGAGTGCGGTAAATGCAGCAGAAGAAGATGAAGACCGAGAAGAGGCGAAAGCGTTTTTAGAGTTGGCGAACACCTACGAGGCCTATCAGCAGCTCATGACCCGAGAAGGGTACATGGACTTCGGGGATCTCATTATGTACACGCTCAAGCTCATTCGTGAGCGCCCAGCGGTGCGCAAAAAGCTCCAGCAGCGATTTCAGTACGTTCTGGTCGACGAGTTTCAAGACACCAACATCGCTCAGATGGAGTTAGTAAAGCTGCTTGCAGCACCACACAACAACATCACCGTCGTGGGAGACGATGCACAGGCAATCTACAAGTTCCGCGGAGCATCAGTTTCCAACATTTTGCAGTATCGCGAGACATACAAAGATGCGAAGCAAGTAGTGTTGACACAAAACTACCGATCAACGCAGCCGATTTTGGATCTTGCGTACGCGAGCATTCAGTTTAACAACCCAGACACTCTGGAATTCAAAGAGGGAATCGACAAGAAACTCACATCTGCGATTGGCGGCGGAGAATCTCCACGCCACTTCCACGAAAAAACGGTGGAGCGTGAAGCGCTTGCGGTCGTCAACACGATTATCGACCTCAAGAATGAAGATCCGTCTGCTTCCTGGGAAGATAACGCTATTTTGGTGCGATCTAATTCGCATGCAGAGATTTTTGCAACGTACCTCGCCGCGAAAGGCATCCCATTTACGTTCCGCGCAGCAAAAGGCTTGTACTCCAAGCCAACCATCATGGACTTGTTGGCGTATCTGCGCGTGTTGGCAGATCCTCACGATAGCGTGTCGATGTATCGTGTCCTCTCGATGCCGGTGCTAGCCTTCCCGCACACGGACCTCACGTTACTTTCGGCGTCTGCACAGCGTTCATCTGACCCGCTCTTCCGAAAGTTGCTCGAACACAATACTGTCGCAGGTGTCTCAGAAGAAGGGCGCGAGATTGTCGACATCTTTGTCGAAATGCTACAGCGACACGCAAAGCGTTCTCGCGAGGAAGAGGTGGGAACAATTGTGTTGTCATTCCTAGAAGACACTGGACTCCTAAAAGACCTCAAGGCAGACGACTCGGCAGAGAACGTTGCGATTCTTCAAGAAATCACGTTGTTCTTCAAACGACTTCAGGAATTTGCAGAGACAGGCAACACGGCAACGGTGAAACAATTTATCGATGAGCTCGATCTTCTGATTGAAGCAGGAGAAGATCCATCACCGGTGATGCAGGGCGATACGCCCGATGCCGTGCAGCTCATGACAGTGCACGGATCGAAGGGACTGGAGTTTAGAAATGTTTTTGTGGCAAACCTAGTCTCCGATCGCTTCCCAACACGAAAACGTCGCGAGGCACTTCCACTACCTGACGCACTCGTAAAGGAGCAGTTGCCAGAACAAGATCCACATCTTCTGGAAGAACGCCGACTCTTTTACGTGGCCATGACACGCGCCAAGGAGCGACTCTATCTTTCGTCAGCTGTTGATTACGGAGGAAAGCGGAAGAAAAAACTCTCTCGCTTCTTGCTTGAAATTCGACCGAAACTGCAAGAACTGCAGCCTAAAGATCCGGAACAAGTCGGTCTCTTTGAAGATGTGGCGGCAAAGATTGCTGGGCCTGCTGCACCTGTTGTTGTTCAGAAAAAACATGAGCTTCCTTCGAAGTTGTCATTTTCACAGATCAAAGCATTCGAAACCTGCCCAAGGCAGTACGAGTTCTCGCACATACACCGTATTCCAGGAAAAGGATCGCATGTTTTTTCCTATGGAAAATCAATTCACGCAGCGTTGCAGCACTTCTACCAGGGGTTGCTCGACGGAAGAGAGCCGAAGCGGGAAGAGCTGGTGGAGCTACTCGACATGCATTGGGTGAACGAGTATTACCAATCCGCACTGCATTCCAAGGAACGCAAAAAAGAGGCGAAAGAAGCATTGAACAAGTACTTTGATCGCTACGAGAATGTCATGAAGGCGCCGTATGCGGTGGAAAAGGGCTTTAACCTAAAAGTAGGGCAGTACACCTTTAAAGGATTTATCGACCGCATGGACCAAGAAGACGATGGGACAATCACCATTATCGACTACAAATCTGGAAGTCCGCCAAAAAAGCAGAAGGATGTGGATGAGAATGTCCAGCTCTCACTCTATGCGCTCGCAGTGCAGGAAGTGTTTGAGATGACGCCTGGAAGACTTGTGTTGGAGTATGTGGATGCGGGAGAGCGCTGGGAAACACAGCGTTCGCAAGAAGAGCTGAATCAACTTAAAGACGAGCTACTTGAGACAGTTGCTGAAATGCAAGACTCAGATTTTCTACCTACGCCAGGCTTTCATTGTCAGTTCTGTGACTTCAAAAACATCTGCGATGCCGCACAGCGGTAAGGTGGTGTGTTGATCGATTCATACAGAACTGTAGGATAGATCCTGCTGAATTGAGTTACTACGAACTATGCGAACACTTCTTGCGAGTACACTCCTTATGCTTGGACTCATTGTTTCGCCAGTGATGGCAGAAGCGGGTGGGTCGCTCGGGTATCCAAGTGGAATGGACAAAGCAACACCTTCAGAGGTGAATGCACGTGTTTCTGGAAAGATCTTGCTGCAGATTGAAGAGCGGGGAGAGGCCTACTACGTGTATCCCGGGGATGGTCGAAAATACTATCTCGGTCGTCCGGCAGATGCATTCGACATCATGCGCTACACAGGATTGGGCATTTCTGATGCGGATCTCGCAAAGATTCCTGCAGAGGGAACGAGCTGGGACGCATCAAAAGAGCTGCTTGAAAAAGTCCGTGGGCGTATTCTGCTACAAGTAGAGCAAAACGGAGAGGCGTGGTACGTCAATCCTGCAACAGGAAAGCGAACATTCCTTAATCGTCCAGCAGACGCATTCGACATTATGCGTGAAAAAGGGGTCGGTGTGACGAATGAGACGCTTGAGCAGGTACAGTCGGAAATCATGTTCTACCGACCTACTCGAAGCGATATCGACCTGAACTCGAAGGGCGCATCGTATATCACGCACGACTACATCGGGATCACGAATGCGGGAGTCGTTCCTCGAACATTTGAGGGGTGGAAGATTCGGTTTGAAGATGGGACTTGGTTGCGCATTCAGGAAGCGGTTGATTCAAAGACCTATCCATTGTTTGCCATGATCTGGGAATACGACTACACGAACAGCCGTTCCATTCTTGGTGGAGGAGGTGGGTCCACAATCGATCTGCAGTATTGGTCTTGGATGAATTATCCGTATTCAGAGAATACGAATATTGAACTGGTGGCAGACACGGGTTCGGTGGTCGAAGAGCTGCAAGATGTAGACGCGTATTTGCGTGCATCAGGTGAAACCTTCAACGAATCGAACGGTTATTACTAATCGGGGAGTTGAATAACTCGTGCTGCGAAGATAGAATGCTTTACAGAAAGCAGTCTTTCTTTTGCTATGAAACGTTACCTACTTGGTCTTGGATTTTCGACGGTCCTCTGTTGGGGGGCGTTTCTGCTTATTCTCACAAGTGTGCATCCGCAAAGCGCTGGTCTTGGAGGATTGACTGGATTTTATGCAACGCTCTTTTTTGCGCTTTTGGGAACACTCACACTTCTTGGATATCGCTTACGACGTTCTGTGACCCGAAAGAATGTGGTATTTGCACATCTCACGCCTGCCTTTAGACAGGGGGCGTTGCTTGCACTCGTTCTCGTCGCAGCACTGATGCTGCAACATGCGCGCCTCCTGAATCTCTGGAACGGAGCAGCCCTGGTGCTTGCCGTTCTCTTCTTAGAACTTTTCTTTCAATCACGAAAAGGCGCCGCACCGACAGCTCAGCGCGCATAAGGTTCCTCTATGGCTACAACCGATTTGGGCGCATTGCAAGCGTCTGCACAACAAGCACTTGAACACGTAACCTCTCTTGAAGATCTAAAGGAGTGGCGCGTGACGTATTTGGGACGCAAGAGTGAAATCACAGCTGCGCTTCGCGAGCTCGGAACGCTGTCAGAAGACGAGCGACGTACGCGAGCTCCTGAAATTCAGCAGGTAAAGCAACAACTTGAAGAAGCGGCTGAGCAAGCATCAGTGCGCGTGCTGCAACAGCAAGAGGCAGATCTTGCCACATCGGAACGGATCGACATTACCCTTCCTGGACTGGTGGGGGAGCGTGGAACGTTACATCCTGTCACGCAAATGGTGCATGAGATTAGCGAGGTTCTCGAGCGCATGGGCTTCTCACAGATAGAGGGTCCGCACATGGAAACGGATTGGCGAAACTTCGAAGGATTGAATTTTACGCCAGGCCACCCTGCGCGTGACATGCAAGACACTTTCCACCTGGATTCTGGTCGATTGCTGCGTACGCACTGTACGTCCGTAACCATGGGACATGCGATCGAAAAGGTGGAGCCTCCATTTAAGGTCTTTACTGTGGGGAATACGTATCGTCGTGACGACGATGCAACACACACGCCCATGTTCCATCAGTTCGACGCACAGGTGCTTGCAAAGGACATCAATTTGAGCCAGTTCAAGGGAACTATTCAGGAAGCAATGCGCGCCATTTTGCAACGCGACGATGTTGAAATTCGGTTCCGTCAAAGCTACTTCCCATTTACTGAGCCCTCAGTAGAGGTGGACGTTACCTGTACGATTTGTCTCGGAACAGAAGGTCCTTGCAAAGTGTGTAAGGGAACTCGCTGGCTTGAAATGGGTGGTGCTGGCATGACACATCCAAACGTTCTACGAAATTTTGGTGTTGATCCAAACGAATGGCAGGGATTCGCCTGGGGCTTCGGGGTGGAGCGTCCATACATGATCAAGCATGGTATTCCAGACATTCGACCATTCTGGGAGAACGATCTTCGTTGGCTCACGCAATTTTAGTCTATGAAAGTTTCTTGGAAGTGGTTACAGAACTACGTTGATCTCGAAGGGCTCACGCCAAAAGAAGTGGCAGACCGCATGACGCTCGTCTCATTAGAAGAAGAGGGGATTGTGGATGCTGGAGCAATGTGGGATGGCGTGATTGTTGCGCGTATTCAGGATGTGCAGAGACACCCAGACGCAGACAAGCTTCATGTTGTAACGGTTGATATCGGAGACGGAGCTACGGAGACCATTGTGTGTGGTGGCACTAACATTGAAATCGGGATGGAGCCACAGAATGTGCCACTCGCAACAGTGGGCACAACGCTTGGCGAGATCGAAATCAAAAAGGCAAAGATCCGAGGCGTTGAGTCCGCAGGAATGCTCTGTGGGCCAGATGAACTTGGGGAACCCGCAAAAAATGATCGCGAGATCTGGTTCTTGCCAGAGACTCTAACTCCCGGAACTCCTCTTGCAGAGGCGTTGGGACGTAACGATGTCATGATCGACTTTGACGTGCTTGCAAACCGTCCCGATTGTATGGGGCATGAGGGCATTGGTCGTGAAATTGCAGCGGTCTTCAATCGTCCGTTTGTGGAAGGTTGGTCGGATGTGTTTAAAGGGGGTCCAGTCATTGCTGACGATCCGCAAAACCCGGAAACCCCACTCAACGTAGAGGTTTTGGGTGAGAATGTTTCACAGCGCTATGTTGCAGCCGTGGTGAGTGGTGTCGATACTCGGCCGTCTCCGGATTGGCTTCGTGCGGCACTTGCAACAGTAGGTCAGAAGTCAATTAATGCGCTCGTCGACATTACGAATTACCTCATGCTGGATCTTGCGCAGCCATTCCATGCATTTGATTACGATCGGATTGCAGGTCAGAAGATGGTTGTTCGAAAAGCAGTGGAGGGGGATACGGTGAAAACGCTTGATGGTGAGAACCGTGAACTACCAGAAGGTGCCATTCTTATTGAAGATACAGAAGGCCCGATGGACCTTGCAGGCATCATGGGTGGGGAGCGAACCATGATTCATGAAGACACAACACGAATCGTGCTTCAGTCCGGACATTTCGATGCTACGTCCGTGCGTAAAGCATCTCGTGCCCTCGGACATCGAACGGACGCGGTTGCTCGCTATGAAAAAGGAGTTGACGTGTATCGACTCGACACTGCTCTCGAAAAGGGGCTCGGGCTTCTTCATGCCGTATTCCCAGAAATGAAGCTCGAACGTGTGGTTGACTTGAAGCAGGACATGCCTGAACGGCCAACGGTCGTGCTGACGAATGCACGCATGCGCTCGTACTTAGGAGTAGAAATTGAACGTGACACGGTGAAAGAGATTTTGCAGCGCCTGCAGTGCGAACTCAAACACGAAACACCAGATCAGCTCGAGGTTATGCCTCCAACCTTCCGTCCAGACCTCACGATCGAAGAGGATCTCATCGAAGAAGTGGTACGCGTGTATGGATATGACCAACTTCCGTTTACGTACATGATCGACGAGGCGAAGCCGCCAACAACAGATCCTGAAATAGGTCAGCGTCGAAAATTGCGACAAACTCTCGCTTCGCTTGGCATGCACGAAGTGGTGAACATGACATTTGTTGGGCAGAACGACCTAAAAAAGGTTGGAATTCAAAGTGAGCCTCATGTGCAGATCACGAATCCGCTCGACGAGCGGCAATCTGTCATGCGTACAGAATTGCTGTCCGGACTTCTGAGGAACGTAGCAGCAAATGTGCGTCAGAGTGACAAGTTTCGTCTATTTGAACTCGGTCGTGTGTACTTTGTGCCGAAGCAGCCTGAAGATGATACTGACGAGCGTTGGTCGATCGCGGGCGTCATTGTGTTACCGGAGAAATCTTCGACGGCTGAGCAGCTCTATCGGGAGACGCGTGGGGTTGTGGAGCGCGTTCTCAACAGCGTGAATGTGCAGGGAAGTGTCGAGCGGATGCAACCAGAGGGGGCGGGGTGCGCCTACTGGACGCCGTATCATCCTGGTCGCTCTGCACGGATAATGACAGCAAACGCAAATGCGCCCGTTGCAACGATCTCTGAGCTTCATCCGAAGGTCATGCGAGCCTACGGACTTCAGGGAGTGCGTGTTGGGTTCTTCACAATGTCCGTCACAAGTTTGCTCGAGGCCTCAAGAGGACATGTGCAGTACAAACGCTATTCAGTCTTCCCAGCTCTCACGCGTGATGTATCTGTGATTGTTTCAGAAGAAACGACAGTTGAAGAATTGTTGTTGCGTATTCAAAAAGAGGGGGGAGAACATCTGGAGTCGGCAACCCTCTTTGATCTCTTCCGTGATTCGGAAAAGATTGGAGAGGGAAAGAAAAGCCTTGCGTTCCACCTTACGTTCAGATCAAACGACAAGACGCTGGAAGATGCTGAGGTAGATGCGAAGCTGCAGGCAATTGAATCAGCGCTTTCGGCATCGGCTTAAGGATAGGTCTGGCACAAGGAGTGAAGAGGAGAGAGCTGCCTAGATGCAGCTCTGACTTTTTATAGAAAAAACGTAGTTTTAAAGCACAATCCCATAACAGCCCTACGAACAAGGCGCCTGTGATGCGGTGTGTCTCGGTAGATCGTGTGCGAAGCGTGAGGTGGGAGAAGCCGCAGCTTCCGCCAATGCTGAGATGCCGAATCAGCACATCGTTGGTGCAGGAACGTCTAGTTCAGAAGAATGTATGGGGTCTGGGCGGCGAGAGTCGTTTCAGGCGGCCCTTATATTCGAAGGATTGCTGCACGCTTTCTTCTTTGTCCTCCCCCGGAGAAGAAAGAGCGTTGCGAGGTGGCGCATGCAGCAAGACGGGGCGAAGATCTCCTGAAAAGTCGTGGTGACGCGCGATGTAAAAGGAGCGTAGGCGGCAGAGGCCGCTGAATTGCATCTTCATGAGGAGAATTCCAAAGAATACAGCAACCAGGACGACAGTTCGGAAGGCCGACTGTGTGGTGGAACGCTGGTGTGCTGGGGAAGCCATTGGATCGGAAAGTGAGCGAATGTGGACCAGCCTAGGTCTAAGTGCGAATGCAGCGAGCCGAGGATAGGTATCGGCGGGAAGCGGACGCAACATATAAGCTCAATGGAAGAGACATCGGTCATCCCATTCAGAGGAAAATCGGTGCGTGGCACGCGCATCCTGAAGCAACAAACGTGCAGAGCAGAAGAGTTGGGCTGGTGTGATGTTCCACGCCAGGGCTGACACTCGGGAGCCGCCCAAAGCCTGGGGCCATTCCTGAACGTGTCGAACATCGCCCGCCCACTCCTGCTCGTTTTTCTTTTACGCAAGGGAAAAAGTGTGTGTTCTGTAAAACTGGAAGAACCAAACCGGGTATGGTATGCTCTACGCACTGAACAACCCTGTTTTTTTTGACGGTTATGGCAAAAACGACCAAGAAATCTACCAAAAACGCTCCTGTAAAAAAGAAGCCCTCTGCAGTAAAGAAGGAAGATTCTTCTGCTTCAGACAAGAACAGCGCAGCAAAGAAGAGTGAATCTCCGAAAAGCATGAAAGGTTCTGCATCGTATGACGCGGCAGACATTACCGTACTGAAAGGTCTCGAGCCGGTGCGAAAGCGACCAGGAATGTACATTGGTGGTACAGGGAAAGACGGACTGCATCATCTGATTTGGGAGGTTGTCGACAACTCGTTCGACGAAGCGATGGCGGGATACGCCACAACCATTACAGTTACACTGCTTCCGAATAACTGGATTAGTGTAGAGGACGACGGACGTGGAATTCCGGTTGCAAAACACCCAGCTACAAAGAAATCAACACTCGAAACCGTGCTGACAACGCTTCACGCGGGTGGAAAGTTTGGAGGTGACGGATACAAGGTGTCTGGTGGTCTTCATGGTGTGGGTGTCTCTGTGGTGAACGCGCTTTCAACAGATTTGAAAGCAGAAGTATGGCGAGAAGATAAGTTGCACACCCAGGAATTTGCACGTGGAACACGACAGGGTGATGTAAAGGCAACAAAGGTAGACAAAGCAGAAAAAGGGAAGACAGGAACACGTATTTCGTTTCGACCCGATGAGGAGATTTTTACGGAGACGATCGACTTTGACTGGAAAGTGATCATCGATCACCTTCGGCAACAGGCATACCTCACAAAAGGCGTTCGCCTAAAGATACGCGACGAACGCTCAGAGAATGTGGAGGAGCAGAAAGAACACAGCTTTTACTTCGAAGGAGGTATTCGCTCCTATGTGGCGTATTTGAACCGTAACGACAAGCCTCTTCATACACGTCCATTCTACGTCGAAGAAGAGGTCGACAACGTATTAGTTGAAATTGCGTTGCAGTATACCGAGGACATTAAACCGCTGGAGATCACGTTCGCCAACAACATCCACACGACAGAAGGTGGTACGCATCTTGTCGGGTTCCGAACCGCATTGACTCGAACGATTAACGCCTACGCCCAAAAGAGCGGCATCATTAAAGATCTCAAAAAAGAAGGTCTTACGGGTGACGACGTGAGAGAAGGAATCACCCTTGTGATTTCCGTGAAAATTCAGGAACCTCAGTTCGAAGGGCAGACGAAGGCAAAGCTTGGAAACCCAGAAGTAAGAAGTATCGTGAATTCCGTTGTGGGCAGGAAGCTGACAGAGTTCTTCGAAGAGCATCCAAACGAAGGGAAGACTATTGTTGGAAAATGTCTGATCGCGGCGAAGGCTCGAAAGGCGGCGAAGGCAGCGAAGGACACTGTACTCCGTAAGGGGGCGCTCGACGGATTTGCGTTGCCTGGAAAACTTGCGGACTGTTCTGAAAAAGACCCGGCAAAATGTGAGCTCTACATCGTGGAGGGTGACTCGGCTGGTGGGTCTGCAAAACAAGGTCGAGATCGTTCGTTCCAGGCTATTCTTCCATTGCGTGGAAAGATTCTGAACGTAGAGCGCGCTCGTATCGACAAGATGCTTTCTTCGAAGGAAGTAAAAGCGTTGGTGATTGCGCTTGGTGCGGGCATTGGTGAAGAGCTTGATATTAGTAAGCTGCGCTACGATCGAATTATCATCATGACTGACGCTGACGTCGACGGTGCGCACATTCGCACACTGCTTCTTACGCTCTTCTATCGTTATTACCCAAAGATTGTCGAAGAGGGACATCTCTATATCGCGCAGCCGCCGTTGTATCAGCTGACATCCGGCTCCAAAATGGAGTATGTCTATAACGAGAGCGACAAAGAACGCGTGATTGCTGAATGGGAAAAAGAGGCGGCTGCGAAGAAGAAGGGGAAGAAAGCAGCAGAACCGGAGCCAGAACAAACGGAAGAAGGAGCAGAAGGTGAAGAGGGTCTGCGCAAGAGCCGTGTGAACATTCAGCGCTATAAGGGTCTTGGTGAGATGAACCCATCACAGTTGTGGGAGACAACCATGGATCCAGAGACCCGCTCAATGCTACAGGTAACCGTGGAAGATGCTGGGCGTGCGAATGACGTCTTTGAAACGCTCATGGGAGACGACGTGCCTTCGCGCCGTAAGTTCATCCAAACACACGCCAAAGACGTGAAAAACTTGGACGTCTAGGCAAGCGAAAAGTCCGTGACAGAAAAACAGCCATTGGCTGTTTTTCTGTGGGTGTGTTGACGAAACAGGCATTCTCGGGAATCCTACGTGTACCATTCGTACCCTGGAAAGTGGGGAGGGATAGAACGTGAACGAGAGAAACAAGTTACGGGGGCAACCGGTTGCCCTGTCAGAGGTCGAGCGGCGGTGGGAGCCGCTGCGTGAGTTGTTCGCGCAGATGTTGCAGAACTGGTCGGAGGGAGCGCGTACGCAAGCGCCGCCGTTCGAGGTGCACCTGATTCGCGAAGGTGGACATCTGGACGAGTTGCCGGAGACCATCGCACAGCTCCGGGAGCTCGGCATCGCGCGACTGATCTATCGGGGTCGCGACGACATGTGGCGCGTCACGGTTTTTCTCCCGAAGGGAGACGACACCATGACCGTGGTGTGGGAGGGCAAGCCGACGAGTGGACACTCGAAGGAGGACCTGGCCGTGTTGCTGGCGTTCTCGCGTTCGCTCGGTACCGGGGGGCTCGACACGGCATCATCGTCCTGGCCACGCAGCGAGCTGCTTCAGACGTCGCTGATGGCTCTGCGGTCGCAGAAGCCGGAAGACGGTGACCGGAGCGGTGTCGAAGCGATCTTGCGGGCCTGTGACATGATCAAGCCGGACGTCGAGCGGGAAGAGGCACGCACCATCATGCGTGGACTGCCTGTGGCCCGAACGCTGTTCGGCAGCGGCCCCGGGAGCGTTCGATCGGCGTTCCGGACGATCGTTCTCCAGCAGGGTGGACCGGACGCCCGGCGAGCGGTCAACTGGCCGAACGTGGCTCTCGTTGCCGGAGTCCTCGCGATCGTGGGAGCCACAGCCGCGTACTTGCTCTTGAAGGCCTAGCAGATCGATCTGCGGGCCCTTTTTCTTTTGGGACGTTTACGCTTTGACAGAAGGAAAAAAGATAGGAACACTAACGAAAACGCTTACGTTTCGGAGAGGGGGATCTATGGGCGTTCAGGCAGCTGGGAAACACGATGTTTCCCAGGTGGAGCTGGCACGACGTAATCGCGCCATGGGCATGCTTCAGCCAAGAGATGCGAATGAACGATTCGTTCGGCTGATGGCTGAATTTCGTCGACTTTCGTCTGCCGGTAAGTTCGTGGTCGACTTTGCGGCGCGAAGCCACAGGGAAGACTATTGGGACTTCTTCGATATTTGCACGCAAGAGCGCGTTCCAGGACTGGAGCTGCTGCAGGGAGCGGATGACGCAGCTTCGTTTGCGGTGTTTCGTATCGACTTCTACACACTGCGTGGCAACGAACGGGACCATGCTGCGAGTGTGGTGTTCGTGCGTGAAGCAAAGTCGGGCGGGGTCATCGTAGAATGGCAGGGGCGTAGTACTGCGAACGAGGGAAACCAGTATCTCCAAGAACACTGGCCGATCTTTCGTGTGTTGATCGAGAACCTGCCTGTGGGACACGTGAGACTGACTGGTGTTGGTGCTCCGCTCATTGCCACGACGCGCCTGCCAAATCCTGGCTACGTCGCCCTGATGCTCGAGCTGAAGCTAGGTGATAGTGAAGAAGCTCGGATGGCACCGCATGTGCGTGGGCTGTTCAAAGCGTTGGGGATCGGACAGGAGGACGAAAGGGGGGTGCCACACGCGTTTCCGGAGCACCTTCCTCAGTTTGATGGCACGGCAGAAGGTGATGTGGCCGCATCTGTGACGCTCGCATCGGGTCCGGGCAGTACCTCCTTCTTCTACGCAAAGGATGGCCTCACCATGTGGCAGGTGATGACCATTCTCATTGTTCTTTCCCTACTCGCCGCGGGTGTAGTCTGGCTGCTTGGGTAACAAGTGGCCTCTTTTTTTTAAACTTGACTTTCGTGTAAACATGCGTTACTGTCTCTGTAGTAGAAAGCGGCGCGTAGAGCGCCTTTTAAAGACCTCAAAATTGTCGTGACTATGGCAAGCAATGCAGATGCCAAGAAGAAGAGTGGACTCGCTGCGGTTGTAGCGTATTTCCGCGAGGCACGCGAAGAGCTTCAGAAGGTCGTATGGCCAACACGGAAAGAGCTCTATCGTCACACCTGGATCGTGATCGCGATCTCACTCGGTGTTGCAGCATTACTCGGTCTTCTCGACTTGGTCTTGCAGCAAGGTCTGCAATTTGTACTCTAATCGTTAGTTGTTCGGCTCTCACGAGTAGCGAATTCAATTCTTATGCCAAAACAGGTTGCCCCAGAGGAACGTAACTGGTTCGTCCTACACACGTACTCAGGATACGAAGAAAATGTTGCGGAAAACCTCCGTCAGCGTATTGAGTCCCTGAGTATGCAGGACCAGATTTTTGATGTGATGGTTCCAAAGGAAAAGAAGATCAAGATTAAGAACGGAAAGCGTACAACGGTCGAAGAAAAGATCTTCCCGGGCTACGTGATGGTGGAAATGATTGTGAACGACGAATCCTGGTACGTCGTGCGAAACACGCCAAACGTAACCGGATTTATTGGCTCTGGTACAACGCCTACGCCAATTAGTCCCGAAGAAGTTGGCGATCTCAAGAAGCGAATGGGAGTAGAAGAGCCGAAGTACACCATCGACGTTGAGATGGGAGAAACTATTCACATTATCGACGGTCCATTCAAGGACTTTGACGGAAAAATCGACGAGATCGACCCAGAAAAGGGAACGCTCAAGGTACTTGTATCGATGTTTGGTCGAGAAACGCCAGTCGAGTTGGACTATCTCCAAATCAAGAAGATCTAAACAGGCAACGAGCTTCCACAAGGGGGCTCGTTTGTTCTGTGCTAGGCTAAAATACATATGGAAGACCAATCAAATACCAAAGAAGTGCGAGAGGGGGTCATGGTCGTGACCTATCGCGATCGCCCAGAACATGAACGTGAGTTTGTGTACGTCGTGAATCTCCGAAGCGGAAATCACACCTGGGTTGCAGGCGGGACAGATGGGGAGCCGCATGAGGTGGCTGCTCGTCGCGAACTGAAAGAAGAAACAGATCTCGACGCGGTGACACTCGTCGACTCCGGCATGGTGCATACGTTTGAGTACGATGGCGGAAAGGGAAGTTCTGGTGAGCAAAAAATCTTTGTAGCTTCGGTGGATCCAGCACAGGAAGTGCATTTCCCAACAAATGAAATCACAGACGTCTACTGGACAACCTTTGAAGAAGCAGAAGGAAAGTTGACCTTTCTAGAACACATTGAAATTTTGAAGGCGTTGCGTGAGCAAGGACTCGTATGACCTGGTGGATGTTTCTTCTTACGGCGTTGTGGTTCATTCTTCCGGGGTACGCAGGAAACTCCTTCCCGGTTATTTTCAAAAGGGTTTTACCTCAGCTCGCGAAGCCGATTGATGGGGGAAAGAGTTGGCGAGGTGTTCGCATCTTTGGCAACAATAAGACGTGGCGAGGACTCTTGTTGGGGTCGATCGGAGGTATGGTAATTGCAGGTGTTCAGGCATGGCTGGCATCTGCAAACGAGTTTATAGCCTCTATTACACTCGCTCCCTTCGGCGAGGTACACTGGGCACTCTTTGGCTTTCTTATGGGATTTGGTGTGCTCTTTGGGGACGCAATTGAGAGCTTCTTTAAGCGTCGTCGTGGGATAAAACCGGGTCAGTCATGGTTTCCGTTCGATCAAATCGACGCACTTGTGGGAGCACTCGCGCTGGTCTACATCGTCTTTCCTGTGCCGTGGGAATTCCTCGTGTTCTATTTGTTGTTCGTTCCAGCCTTGCATTTAATCTCAAATGTTGTAGCTTATTGGCTAGGAATTAAGGAAACGTGGACCTAAGGTCCTTTTTGCATCTGAATGTGTTATGGCGAACAAGCCCGTAAAAGTACAAGTGAAATTGCAGATTCCTGCAGGAAAGGCAAACCCAGCTCCTCCAATTGGACCGGCTTTGGGTCAGCATGGAATTGCTACACAGGATTTCTGTCAGCAGTTCAACGACAAGACGAAGGACCGCATGGGAGAAGTTGTCCCTGTTGTGATCACGATCTACGAAGACCGATCATTCGACTTCATCACGAAGACATCTCCGGCATCTGACCTCATCAAGCGAGTGGCAGGAGTAAAGAAGGGTTCTGGTGAGCCGAACAAGAACAAGGTCGGAAAGCTAACATGGGACCAGTGCATGGAAATTGCTGAGGCAAAATTGGAAGACTTGAATGCCTACAGTAAGGAACACGGTGGCTATCTGGTAGCAGGCACGGCCCGAAGTATGGGCATCACCGTTGAAGGGGTTCCAGCACGAGAAGATAACTAGAACATCGGCCCCTCGGGGCCGGTTTTCGTAATGCACAAACATGCACATCGAAGGATTTAAACAGTGGAGCAGGAATGTTCCCTCAAAGAAGATGGTCGAGTGGCTCGACGCGCATCACATGGGTCCATACGTCTTTACGTTTTTGTCGATCGTAGGGAAATTTGCTGCCATTGTGTTGTTCATGATGGGACATCCAGTGCTTGGTGGGTGGGTGGTGGTTGTTGAGTACTTGTTTGATGGCATGGATGGGCGGATGGCGCGCGTACTTGGTCGCTCGAACAGTTTTGGTGCATTTGTAGATTTGTTTTCAGACCGTCTATTTCGCAGTTTTTATCTTCCAGCGCTGGCGTTTGGTGGAGTAATTGGCTGGGAATGGGCAGCAGCGGGGCTCGTCCTTGATATTGCCTATGCCACACTTTCAGACTTTGTGCGCGACCACAAAGACATTCAAGTGCCAAACTGGGGGTTTGATTCCTGGCGTGTTGTGGCATTTGGTGCTCCGATCGGACTGATTCAGCTAGCTGTGTTTGTGAAGATCGTGGTTGGTGCACCACTTCTATTGACGCAAGTGGCATATATTGTCATAGTGAATCGCCGAATGGCAGCCGCTCGCAAAAAGTAGCGGACTTTATTTCTAGCCTGTGGGAGTGCTCCAAGAGCACGTTTGCACCACGTATATTCTATGGAACCACACGGAAAGCGCACGGCGAGTGTACGTACAAAGATCAAGGAGCTCCAAGCTCCCGTAAGCATTGAAGAAGGAATCGCCCTCGTAAAAGAGGCAGCATCGAAGAAGTTCGACGAAGCCGTAGAGGTGCACATGAACCTCGGAATCGACCGCAGTAAGTCTGAGCACATCGTTCGTGGGACGGTGGTATTGCCGCACGGAACGGGAACAACGCTCAAAATCGCTTGTTTTGCACCTGAGTCAGAGCACGAGGCAGCGAAGGCAGCCGGTGCAACGATCGTGGGTGGAGAAGAGCTTGTTGAGCAGATTCTGAAGAGTGAGAAGACCGACTTCGATATCGCAGTTGCGACGCCCGACATGATGCGTCACCTCGGAAAGATCGGAAAGATCTTGGGAATGCGTGGACTGATGCCAAACCCAAAGAACGAGACCGTGACCAAGACTCCAGTGAAGACGATTGAAGAGTTGAGCAAGGGAAAGATCACCTTCCGTAACGACGATGGTGGAAACTTGCACCAGGCTGTTGGAAAGGCATCATTTACCGACGAGCAGCTCAAGGAAAATGTTGAAGCCTATGTGGCCGCAATTAAGAAAGCGAAGCCAGACGGAATCAAAGGAACATATCTCCGTAGCGTGACGCTCTCGAGCACAATGGGGCCTGGCGTACCCATCACCGCCTAACAAACAACAACGGTTGTCCAGAAACGACCCACAGGGTCGTTTTCTGTTTGGTCGCCGAGACTGGTACGCTAGGGGTAACTAACACACCTCATATGAACATCGGTTCGCGTACACATGAACAGGGTGGCATCCTCGATAAGATTCTGACGATTGTCGCCATCCTTGCAATCGCGGGAGTTGCGGGGGCGTTGCTGTGGGGAAATCCTATTGCTGTACATTTGTCTGGTATCCCTCAAAACGGAAACACGGCAGAAGGGTTGCAAGTTGTCGGAACGGGCACGGTAAAGGCAGTGCCAGAAACGGGCACGATTACCATTGGTGTTCTTGAAGAGGCAAAGACGGCAGCGGAGGCGCAGCAGCAAGGCGCACGTATCTCAAATGCGATTAGAGCGGTCCTCGAAGATGAGGGAGTGAACGATGAAGATATCGAGACCGCTGGATATAGCGTGCAGCCAG
Organism: Candidatus Doudnabacteria bacterium; assembly: GCA_020429185.1. Lineage (GTDB taxonomy): Bacteria > Patescibacteriota > JABMPQ01 > JABMPQ01 > JAGQLO01 > JAGQLO01. The sequence goes on along the minus strand of JAGQLO010000014.1, from coordinate 6,051 downwards.
ACTACTCGTATGAGCGAGGAGACTCTCAGATCGTTGGGTACATTGGACGTGAGTCATTCCAGGTACGTATTCGTGACCTCGACTCAGCGGGCACTATCCTGTCACGAGCAACAGCGGCGGGGGCAAACACCGTTTCTGGACTTTCGTTTGAGCTTGATGAAGAGGAAGAAGAGCGTCTGAAAGACGAAGCACGGTTGCTGGCAATTGAAGATGCAGCAAGTAAGGCAGACGATATGGCAGATGCAGCAGAAGCGCAGCTCGGGTCAGTGCGTTCCATTGCAGAGGTGTCCTCGAGAACACCAGAGTTCTACGACACGGACTCCTACGCATTAACAGCTGAATCTGATGGAGCTGAGCTCGTAACTCCAGTCATCGAAGCGGGGGAGCGCGAGATCTCAGTAAGTGTGACGGTCGTCTACAATCTTCGATAGCATGCTTGAATTAGAACGCCAACGCGCTCCATTCATTGTGATAGACGGAACGGATGGGGCAGGAAAAAAGACACAGCTTGACCTCCTGCTCAAGCGACTTGCTAGCGAGGGCGTGAAGACGGGCGTTGTTGATTTTCCGCAGTACGGAACGCCTTCAGCACATTTTGTCGAACGCTATCTGAACGGTCAGTACGGAACGCTGGGAGAAATCGGCCCGAAGGCCGCTTCGCTGTTCTATGCGCTGGATCGATTCGAGGCAAAACAGGACATGAATAGTGATCTGCAGCGTGGGAACGTGTTGGTTTCGAATAGATACGTAACAGCGAGCATGGGGCATCAGGCAGGGAAGATTGAAGATCCGAAAGAGCGTGCAGCCTACCTCGACTGGCTCGAAGATCTAGAATACAGCGTACTCGGGCTTCCGCGGCCGACACTACAGTTGATTCTGTGTATGCCAGCAGATATCAGCCAACAAAATGTCGACAAGAAGGCAGCTCGTGGGTATACAGATAAAAAGCGCGATCTGCACGAAGAAGACAGAGAGCATCTTGCCGCAGCAGAGCGTGCGTATCGTGAACTTGCAGGACGGGACGAAACATTCACACTTATTGAGTGTGCGCCAGATCATTGCTTGCGAGCGATCGAAGATATTCATGAAGAAATCTGGGAATGCGTGGCCGACCATCTGAACTTGAAGCAATCCGTTTCGTCGGGCACACTAGAAGCAACAGTAGCCGCCTAATTGGACGTATGGAGCTAGAACCAGTCATTGGTCTTGAAATTCACGTGCAGCTCAAAACAAAGAGCAAGATGTTTTGTCGTTGTAGTAACGACGCAGAAGGAGTGGCGCCAAACACGCACATTTGCGAGGTGTGTACCGGACAGCCAGGAACGCTGCCGGTGCCAAACGAAGAAGCGGTAGAAATGATACTGCGCGCAGGATTGGCTCTTGGAAGTGAGCTGCCAGACTTTACAAAGTTCGACCGCAAACACTACTTCTACCCAGACCTGCCAAAGGGCTATCAGATCTCACAGTATGAAGAGCCATTTTGTGTTGGGGGTACCGTTGAAGTAGAGCGCGAAGACGGCTCGCAATTTATCGTGGAGATGGAGCGACTGCACCTCGAAGAAGATGCGGGAAAGCTTGTGCACGAACACGGTCGTTCCGGAGTGGACTTGAATCGCGCGGGAACGCCGCTCATCGAATGCGTTACAAAACCTGTTGTGAAGAGTGCGGCCGATGCACGCTTGTTCTTGCAGGAGCTTCGACGCACAATGCGCTATCTCGGAGTATCTGATGCAGATATGGAGAAAGGACACCTTCGCTGTGACGCAAACATTTCTATGCGACCTGTGGGAGACAACAAGCTCTACCCAAAGACCGAGATTAAGAACGTGAACTCCTTTAAGTTTGTCGAGCAAGCGCTCGAATTCGAGATTGTGCGCCAAACAGGATTATGGGAGAAGGGAACACCTGTTGATGTAGAAACAACACGTGGATTCGATCCATCAACGGGAAAGACGATCGAACAGCGCACCAAGGAAGGAGCGGCAGACTATCGCTATTTTCCAGAGCCAGACATTCCACCATTCGTTATCGATGCAACACGTCGATCGGCACTGGCACGTCATCTTCCAGAATTGCCAGCTCGAAAGCGTGCCCGATTTGTAGATCAGTTTGGATTGTCGCGTGAGTCTGCATTTACCATCGTGGATGATAAATCAACCTCTGATTTTTATGAGAACGTGCTTTCAGAGGCTGAAGAATGGCTTAGGTCAAAAGCAAAAGAAACTAAACAAGAACATCCTGAGGATCCAGTGATGATTGGGGAGGGGACAAAGAAAATCACGAAGGAGGAGCTTGTTTCTGACTTGAATAAGAAAAGAGAAGAGATAGCAAAGTTGACAGCCAACTGGATCACAACTGAAGTATTTGCCTTACTGAAGAAAAGAGGTGAGAGTGTTAAAGACATAAAGGCTAGTGCAGAAAATTTTGCTGAGCTTCTCGTGATGCTGTACGAAAGGGAGATCAACTCTTCGGCTGGTCAGAAGGTGTTGGAGGAGATGCTCGAGACCGGGCAGGATCCTTCACAGATCGTAGAGGAAAAGGGGCTTACGCAGGTGTCAGACGAAGGAGCAATTCAGGCGATTGTTGATCAGGTCATTGCAGAACACGAAGGTCCCGTGAATGATTACAAAGCGGGAACCGAACAGGCGCTCCAATTCCTGGTTGGACAAGTGATGAAGCACTCAAAGGGAGCTGCCGACCCGCAACTCGCTTCCGAGCTTCTCAAGAAGTCACTCTCATAGCAGTAACGAAAAACGAGCCGATCTGGCTCGTTTTTAGAATCTTGGAATGAGTTGGGCGTTCATGTAGTCCAGCAAAATCTCGGGCGTGACATCGATAAGGAGGGGAGAGAGAAGCAATAAGAACCAGCAAAGAATCAGGAGGGTTGAGAAGATTTTTTCTGCAAGGGTAAGCTTCCCATCGATCTGAATGAGGTGCGTGTTTTTCTTCAAGTAGATCTTGGAAAACGTTTCTACCGTTCGACTTGCTGTGGTGGAACGTGCGGCGGCTTGCCCGAGACGTGCGGCGCGACCAACGCGAGCGGCACGAGTGAACGCGAGTGCGCGACCCGCTCCTGCGATACCAACAGTCACAGCAACGTGGACGTAGAGCCCGAGCACAAATCCAACAAAGAAGAAGGCTGCGTCTACCAATGACTCGCGTAGCCCATGTTGCAATGATTCACGCCACGAATCTCCGAGAAGTCGGTGCTTGGTGACATCAAGGACAAAATGAAGGACGGAAAGCAGCAAGAAGAACCCAAGATTCAAGTAGTAGGAGAGAACAAACCCCAGGATGAAGTATCCAATAAAGAACCACACGCGGTCATCGTGGGTTTTGACGGTATAAAGTACCCCCTCTTTGCTAAGCGTTCGGGGTTTCGGTACGTTCTGTATGTCTGTAGATGTTGCTGTTCCCATTTCTCCCATGTCTGAGAACGATTATAACCCATTTAGGGGTGAAAATCAAGATTGGCCGAAGCTTGTCGTAGCAGTCGTTGGTCCTACGGCAAGTGGCAAAACGAATCTCGCCCTCGCGATCGCGCGTGAGGTTGGTGGCTTTTTGATCTCTGCAGATGCGCGACAGATTTACAAAGGGATGGATATCGGAACAAACAAAGAGTCAATCGATGTGAAGCGGAATGGGGAAGTGGTTCCGGGGTTTGGACTCGATCTTGTGAAGCCGAACGAATCGTACACAGTTCAACAGTTTCAGCGGGACGCGTTGCAAGAACTGCGCAAGCCAGAGCTGCAGGGGTTGGTCCCTATTCTTGTAGGGGGTACAGGGCTATGGGTGAGCGCCGTGATCGATGGGCTCAACATTCCGGCAGTCGCTCCAAACGAGTCGTTACGAACAGAACTTGAAACACGTGTGGAACGAGAGGGGCTTGAATCACTTGTGGTAGAGCTTTTTACAAAAGATCCGAATCTCAAAGGAGAGATCGATCAAGAGAATCCAAGGCGGGTCATACGGGCACTCGAAATTATCCAAGAAACGGGTAGACCACTTTCAGAGCAAACAGGGAAAACGAAACCACCGTTCGACACACTTCTACTTATGCCGAAGATTGAAAGAGAAGTGCTAGACGAGCGTATCCATGCGCGTGTCATGAACATGGTGCATGAAGGACTCGTTCAGGAGGT
>JAGQLO010000014.1:0-1810 GCA_020429185.1 Candidatus Doudnabacteria bacterium | reverse complement strand
GATTGAAAGAGAAGTGCTAGACGAGCGTATCCATGCGCGTGTCATGAACATGGTGCATGAAGGACTCGTTCAGGAGGTGGAGCAATTACTGCAGGAGTATCCACGTGACCTTCCTTCTTTTTCCGGTATCGGATATGCGGAAGTTATTCGATATCTTGATGGGCTTGTCACCAAAGAGGCGCTGATAGAAGAAATCGCGGCTCACACGCGCCAATATGCGCGAAGACAGTGGTCATGGTGGAGACGCGAGTCACGCATCCAACAAGTTGCAACGAGCGAAGAGGCGGTACCGATTGTGCAAGGACTCCTCGAGAAGGGAAGAACATAGTACACTGTGAGCACACTTCTATGGCAGCTGCTCCACCAGACAATTTGCCAACCGGCGACGTGCCGGAAGGTCTTCCTACGGAAGAGGCTTCTTCGGGTGGGGGAGGTGCATTCATAAAGGATGAACGTGACGCAACCCCACGTGAATCTATGTCAAACGCAGAAGAGACGACACAAGAACAAGGGGGAGCATCCGACCTTGGCCCAACGTCCGAAGCAACGGGATTGCCACAGGTGGCCCCAGGAATGGACCCAATTTCCGAACTTCCGAGCGTTGAAGACTTAGAGCGGCGAAGTATTGTAAAACGCATCTTCCTCATGGTCTTTGTCGTATTCGTGTTGATCGGGGTGGGGACGGGATTCGTAGCGCTGTTCAACTTGTACTTTGTTGAAGAGCGAATTATCGAGCCACCTCCACCACCAGAAGAGCCAACATCAATCCCAGCAGACCAGGATACTGATGCAGACGGCATGCCAGACGTGTGGGAAATTCGCTACAACTTCGATAAAGACGACCCAACAGACGCAAAGCGGGACGCGGATGTAGATCGATTGCGTAACGTAGATGAGTATCGCCTCGGAACCGACCCACTGAATGACGACACAGATGAAGATGGATTCACAGATGGCCGTGAAGTTGAAAGTGGATTTAATCCTGCAGGAGACGGAAGACTAGAGGGTGTTGTGATAGGTGGTTCTACAACAGGCTCTACGACGACAACAGAGGAAGACGTGAATGACGTTCCTGCAACGTTCCAACTTTCAGGTCGGTGGAATGGATCAGTTGTAGGGGCAACGATTCAAACCCAACAAGCGTTCGTTACACTTCAATCAGACGGAACATTCTCCGCAGCATTCAATACACGAAACTCCGTAGGAGACACAGTTGCTACAGACATTAAAGGAACGTTTACATACGTTCCGGCAAAAAACACGTTTACAGCCTCGGGAACAGGTACGTACTTAGGGCCAAAGCAAACAGATACATTCGCGGCGACGTTTGAAGGAGTGGTGGCAACGTCACAAGATGAGATTTCAGGCACGTGGAGTTTCGTACCAACAACCGGTTCGGTCGTCGAACAAGATCGTGGAACGTTTGGATTCACGGCAACAACTACAAGTAGCAATTGACCCAGGGCCTGGTTCGTGCTATAATGTTCCTGTCAATGGAGCGACGTCTAAACATCTGACGGCGCTCTACACACAAACACAACACACAACGTATGGCAGATACACCAGGCGGCCCTCCTGCCAATCTTCCGATTGACGGTGGACCATCACAACGCCCTCAGCAGGGCAACGATTCTATGAAGAATGGCGCTCGACCAGCGTCGGCTCCTTCAAGCGCGAATACTCCTGAAGTACAAACGATGGAGGGGATGATTCAGGCTGCTCGACAGCAGGTACAGCAGACACCTGGAACGCCAGCTCCGCGTCCAACTCAGAAACAGAAACCACAGCAGCCTGGACCTCGTCCTGGCGC
>JAGQLO010000013.1:9134-32241 GCA_020429185.1 Candidatus Doudnabacteria bacterium | reverse complement strand
TATACTTGTGTGTGCGAAAAACAAGAAGAGGGAACTGCTTCTAAGGCATAGAGTATTTGGGGCGCTATGCGCAACTTTTTCCGTTCACATTTGGTGATTGTTCTTGGGATCTTTGTTGGTATTCCATTTGCGTTGTGGGGAGGGCTTGTTGTAGCGGATATTTCTGCACGAGCATTGCCTATTTCTGCTTCTCCATTGGAAGAAGCTCGTGTGCTTGCTACACGTGCACAAAGTGCCATGCCGTGGGTCAAAGATTCTTGGCAGTATTACACAACGGCGGGGGGCGGAGCGTCTGAACTCGGCGTGTCGTTTTCCTATCCTGGATCTTCGCGTGTTGCGGTTGCTTCTCCCGACGTGCTCACCGTGATTCCGGAGGGGGAATCGGCGCCTGTGGTTTTGATTGGGGGCGTGTCGCTTCTCGGTCTTGATCCTCAAGAGCTTCTCGGTGCGACTGAATCAACGCTTCATGGATATCGTTTGCGTGAGCTTCGGGTGCGGCGAGTTCCAACAGCTGTAGGAGTGCCTTCGTGGTGGACGGAAGAACATCGTTTGTTTGTCGTAGATGTTTCTGAAACGCGTCGGCTTGTAGTGGAGGTCAGTCCTCAGTTTGAGCACGTACAGCAGTTGTTAGATGGCTTGTCGTGGGAGTGATATACTGAGTCTGTATTCTTTATCTTACCTTCTATGTCTTGTCCTAATTGTTCTGTTGGCGAAGATCATAACCACTTTGCGTGTCCTGAATGTGCCACTCCTTGTGAAGAGTGCGGTTCAGATCCAAAGTTGCAGGCTGGTACGTGTCACTGTGGAGCAGAGCTTCAGGTGAAGCCTTGTGTGTGTGATGATGAAACGTGTGTGTGTTCCTAAGTAAGACAGGATTGCGAGATTGACCTGTTGGGTCGATTCCGCTAGCGTTTTTGTAAGACTGCCGCGCCTTCGGGCGCGGTTTCGGATGGTTTTTTTGATCGGGCTCTGCGGAGCCAGGAGGACGGAAGATGCAATCGACGTTGTGTGAACACCGTAAGGCGCGACATGCCCTCGCGCCAGATCTGTGGATCTATGCGGGTGAGCCCGCGAAGGGTCTCGCCGCCGTGTTCTTCGTGGCTGCCTTCGCGGGCTCCCGTGCCTGGGGGCCTGGGTTCGGCGGCTGTCGGGACTGGTCGGTGGTTGCGAACCCGACCGTTGGCCCGGACGTGGATGCTCAGAACCTGGCTTGTGGCATGCGTCGCAAGGCGGTGCTCATGGGCTACGCTCCGAATCTCGACGGTGGCAAGAGTGTCGTCGTGGTGGAGCGCGAGCAGCAGCCCACGCCGATCGAGTCTCTCACCGAGGACGAACGGCGGGCGGTGTTGTACTGGATGGCCGATCGGCTCAACGAGTTGAATGGCGGTGATCGTCCGGTCTACATCCTTGCCGAGGATATGGGAATCAAGCCCGCCGACATGGCGATCATGGCAGAGCGGACGCCCTGGGTGGCCGGCTTGCCTGGCTTGTCGGGCGACCCCTCTCCGTGGACCGCGCGTGGCTGCGTGGCGGCACTCGAAGCGGTGGCACAGCAGATGCCTGACTTCTCGTTGGAGCGGGCTCGCTTCGGCGTGGTTGGGTTGGGCTCGACGGGCTTCGGCTCGTCGCAGTCGCCGGGTATGGTCCGGTTGCTCGCGCAGCGCTATCCGGCAGCTACGTTCGTGGGTTGGGACAGCGACCAGGAGTACTTCCGGCGTGTGTTGAGCACGGGATTGGTCGCGTGCTGCCAGGACGTGTTCACGGCCGACATCGACGCGCTGCTTCTGTGTGGACCTTCAGGGATGCTGATGCCCGAGACGGTGGAGCGTCTCTCGTCGTCCGTTCGGCTCATCGGTGGTTCGGCGAACGTGCAGTGCAGCGATCCCCTGGTTGATGCTCAGCTGCTCGCGCGCGGGATCGTGCGGCTGCCCGAGGAGCTTGCGAACGGTGCCGGGGCTCGGATCGTGGGGGCGGAAGCCTTCTTGACTCGCTGCTATATGGTCGGTATCCGCGATGATGGCGGGACGTACGATCCGGCGGGTCGCATGACGTTCGTGGCCGAACGGTTCGATCTCCAGGAAGTCGGTGCAGAGACGCTCGCGTACATCGGACAGCAGAGCGCGCTTCGATTCCGTGAGGTTCTCGGAGCCAGAACCGGTCGTACGTCGTTGCCCGTGCATACGATCCAGAGCGCTCGTGTGAGCATCGCGCGACTGTCGCCGGCCATCGACGTGTCTCCCAAGGAGTTCTGACAGCGGCTTTCACTGCCTGTGAGTGGAGCCTTTTTTCTTGCGGAAATTTCTAAACATGGTCTTTTGGTTCCCTTATCCAGTGCATGTATTGTCTGCGTGCGGCCCTTTTACGAAAGAATGCTAGAATAGGAAGAGAGTCACATGGCAAAACCATCTCCGCAACTCGTCGCTGTTCTCGATGTTCTAGATGAACAACGTGTTCGTATTACACCCATTCGTCGGGCGGTCTTGCAGGTACTTGTTGATCATGACGAACCGCTTCGCGTTGAAGATGTGTACCGCCTCCTGGGAAACACAAAAGCCGATCTTGTGACCGTGTATCGAACGCTTGAGCTGTTTAGTAAACTTGGGCTTGTTCGGCCTGTACGGTTCCATGAGGATAGTGCACGTTATGAGCTTTCTGCGCCGACGCGTGAGCATCATCATCATTTTGTCTGTACTGCTTGCGGCAAGATTTTAGATGTAGAAGCGTGCTTACCTGAAACAATTTCAAACAAGGTGGCGACGGAACATGGAGTTGAGGTTACTGGCCATATGCTCGAGTTTTTTGGTCTTTGTGCCGATTGTAAGACAATGCCGGCTTCGAAGAAGGCGGCTTAACATCCTGCTATGGAAAAAGTAGATTTTCGTTCAAGTATTAACTGGCGCATCTTCCGCATCATGGCGGAGTTTATTGATGGCTTTGAATTCTTGGCGGACTTTAGCAATGAGGTCAGCATTTTTGGATCTGCACGTCTTCCAGAAGACAGTCGCTATTACAAGGATGCCGTGCAGCTTGGGCGCATGTTAGCGGAAGAGGGGTATACCGTGATTACGGGTGGAGGGCCCGGCATTATGGAAGCTGGAAACCGTGGTGCATATGAAGGTGGAGGCGAGAGCGTGGGGCTGAATATTCAGCTTCCATTTGAACAACGTGAAAATTTGTATGTGAAGAAGGGAATTGGGTTTAGCTACTTCTTTACACGAAAGGTGATGCTCTATGCTTCTTCGCAGGCATATATCTACTTCCCGGGTGGATTTGGAACCATGGATGAGTTTGTGGAGATGATGACGTTGGTACAGACCGACAAGGTGGAAAAAGTGCCGATCATCTTGGTTGGGAAAGATTTCTGGGGCGGCCTCGAAGACTGGATCAAGGAGGTGATGCTTCATGGGCCACATGAAACCATTTCTCCAGAAGATCTTGACCTCTTTACGATTGTCGACACACCAGAAGAGGTGATGGAGATTGTGCGTACGACAAAGGAACGAAAGTACTTCTAGCGTTACGACACCGTAATTGATCCGTATGTCCCATCGCATCTCTTCGGCCGTACGCGTTCTTGTGCCAGCATTCGTGCTTGTGGCATTGGTGCCGTTGACGGCGTTTGCAGGGATGCGTGCTTATAACGTGCCTAATCCGCCTGTTCCGCAGGCTGTTGGTGGGCCAGAAGATGATTTTGTTCAGGATCATATTTTGGTGAAGTTCCGAGATGACCTTCAAGGAACCACAGCTGCAGATGTACATGGAGCGATGGGAACAACGGTGCAGCGCACGAATCGACTCGGGTATGACTTGGTGGAAGTACCAGAAGGTTCGGATGTGTTGTCGCTCGTAGAGGAATACAATCGTCGTCCCGAGGTGGAGGTTGCTGAGCCTGACTATCTTCGGCAGCTATTGTTTGCACCAAACGATACAAACTACGGGTATCAGTGGAATCTAGATGCGAACCACTTAAACATGCCTGCCGCTTGGGAAGAGGATCAAACGTCTCCAACGTACGGTGGGGATTCAAGTATTGTTGTTGCGGTGATCGATACGGGCGTGGCGTATGAAACGACCGGAAATTTTGCCAAGGCTCCTGACTTTGAAAACACAAACTTTGTTGCTGGATATGACTTTGTAAACGGTGATTCGCGTCCAAACGATGACTTTGGTCATGGGACGCATGTCGCAATGACGATTGCCGAGAGTACGAATAATGCCAGTGGAGAGGCGGGAATTGCGTTCAATACCTCGATCATGCCGATTAAGGTGCTGAATGTTCTCGGGTACGGAACGCTTTCTGATATTGCTGATGGAATCGATTTCGCGACCGATAATGGGGCGGACATTATCAATCTAAGTCTTGGTGGTTATAGCTCTTCTTCATTGGAAGAAGATGCAATCGAGCGAGCGGTGAATGCGGGAGTCATTGTGGTCGCTGCAGTTGGAAATGGAGATGCGCCTTCTAGTCTTGGCGGTGATGGAGTGAATGGAACTGGTGATCCGGTTGTGATGTATCCAGCTGTGTTTCCAGGTGTGATTGGGGTTGGAGCTGTTGGGTACGATCGTCGTCGAGCTCCGTATTCAAACTATGGAACTGGATTGGATATTGTGGCGCCAGGTGGCGACACCACTGTTGATCGAAATGGTGACGGATATGCAGATGGCATTTTGCAGCAGACATTTGGTGATCTGAACTACGATGGATTCCCAGACAATTACACGGACTTTTATCACGTGTTTTATCAGGGAACATCGATGGCGACACCTCATGTGGCCGGGGCGGCAGCGCTCTTATTGGCCGACGGATTGCCTGCCGCTAGCGTGCAGTCGCGCTTAACGGGAACAGCTCAGACAGACATGTCTGGTTATACGTCGAGTGAATATGGGGCTGGCATGCTTGATGCGGCTGCGATGTTTAATCCAAGTAGCGATGTGACTCCTCCTCAGCCTGTAACAGGTCTTTCGACGATAGCGGGAGATGAGCAAGTTGCTCTTTCTTGGACAAACCCAAGCGGGTCTGACTTTGCTGGCGTGCGGGTCTATCGAAAGACGGGATCAGTGCCTAGTTCTGCAGGAGATGGGACGCTCGTGTATGACGGTTCGGGTTCGTCTACAACGAATACAGGGCTTTCAAACAACACAACCTATTACTACGGGGTCTTTTCGCATGACTCCGTTGATAACTATGCAGTAGGCGTAAGTGCCTCAGCTCGTCCAGCGGCTTCGACTGATACGACTGCCCCAAGCAATCCTGACGATTTTTCCGCTTCGGCTCTCTCTGAGACATCTGTTCGTCTAACATGGACTGAAGCATCTGAAAGTGATTTTGCAGGTACGATGGTTCGACGTAGTACAGTTGATTTCCCATCTTCGTCAACCGAGGGCGAGCTTGTGTATGACGGAACGGGTGAGTCTGTCACTGACACAGGTCTTATTTCTGGCTCGACGTACTACTACACGGCCTTTTCTTATGACGACAGTGGAAATGTTTCTACTGGGCTTTCTGCTGTGGAGACTCCTGGGAGCGCCGATTCGTCGGGACCAACGGCGGTGACAGGTGTGAGTGCAAGCTCTACCGCTTCGAGTGTGACGCTCTCATGGACGAATCCGTTTAATGCTGACTTTTCACATGTACTCATTACGAGAAAAGTAGGTACAGCTGCTCCTTCGAGTCCAACGGATGGAGTTGTGGTGTACACGGATTCAACTGGGACGTTTACAGATATGGGAGTAACAGGTGGTACGACCTATACATATGCACTGTATGCGTATGACACTTCTGGAAATCGTTCTTCGGGTGCGAGCATTTCTTCGGCGGTAGGAACGGTGTCGATTGTGACAGCTCCGGGCCAGGGGGGTGGCCCGCATGTTCGAGCGTTTGATGCGACTGGCACCCCAGAGGCTGAAACAAACTTCTTTGCCTATGCCGAGTCGTTCCGCGGTGGGGTGCGTGTTGCAGCGGGTGATATTGATGCCGACGGGCAGGATGAGATTGTCGTTGGAGCTGGAAAGGGTGGAGGGCCGCAGATCCGTGTCTTTGAAAAAGATGGAACGGTAAAGCCGATTCAGTTCTTTGCATTTCATCCCGACTTCCGTGGCGGCATTGATGTTGCAACGGGAGATGTGGATGGAGATGGAAAAGCAGAAGTGGCCGCATGTCAGTTTTCTGAAGGGCAGGCATGGGTGAAAGTGTATCGTTATAATGCTGAGCAAACAGTTTTGTCTGAATTCAATGCATTCGGATCACCAGAGGTGGGATGTACTGTTGCAATGGGTGATATTGATGCCGATGGTGCAGACGAGATTGTGGTTGGTGCTGGTGCTGGGGGAGGTCCTCAAGTTCGTGTTTTTGAAACAGATGGATCTCCCAAGCCAATTCAGTTCTTTGCCTTTCATCCGGATTCGCGCTCAGGAATCGATGTGGCGGTTGGAGATGTGACTGGAGATGGGAAAGCAGAAGTGTTTGCTTCGCAGTTACAAGGAGAACAGGCGTGGGTAAAGACGTATCGCTATAACACTGAGAAGAGTGTGCTTGGGGAGTGGAATGCGTATGGTGCTCCAGAGGTGGGTACATCGATTGATGTAGGTGATTTGGATAATGATGGTGCTGTAGAAGTGGTAACTGGCCCTGGGCCAGGAGGTGGTCCACACGTTCGTGCGTTTGAGTCTGACGGAACAGCAATGGGTGGAGTGTCATTCTTCCCATATGATTCAGCATTTCGTGGAGGCGTGAATATTGCGACAGGATCGTTCTAGTTTGAGAAAAAAATAGGCCCAGTCTCCTGTGAGTCTGGGCGGTCGTTGGCGGCCGAGCTACTCGCGCTTTTCCGAGATCACGAGCTCTTTCACGCTCAGGCTGCTCATGCGGATACCCCGACATGGCGCTGGAGCATGATTCGAGATGTGCACTACGTCACAGATCTCGAGACTCCCTGGCCCCACTTGTGCGGTTTCATTGGTCTCAAGTTCCATTCGATCGTTGGCAGTCTCGAGGGCGAGCTTCGAACCTTCGAAGAAGCAGGTTCCGTCTACAGGTCTGTCTGCTTGTAGTGGGAGCGCGACGAAGTGGTTTGTGCCATCCCCGTCGTTTACGCCTTGCGCTTCGTACTTGCAAAACAGTACCCGCCCTGGCCCTGCCGTCAGGCGGCCGCCTTCGAACGTGCCTCCGTAGATTCCTACCATGTAGGTGTCCCGATTGAGGTTCGGGCCGGAAGCCTGCTTGTTGACGAGTACCTGTGTTTCTCCCTCGCCTGGCCCTGTTTCGACCTGGAACGATAGCGACACGGCCCAATGTGCAGGTCCGAGTTCATGATCGGCACCATTGAACGTGATGCTGCTTTGACCCTGAAAGAGGGCGCCCATTGCATTCAGTTCTGGTGCTGGACCATGAATTTCGCCGTCGATCGATTCGCCGGCAGGACCTATTCCTACAATCGTTCCTGCTTCTGAGTCGATGTCCTGCGCGAATCGCACGCTCAAGAGTGTGCGTGAGCAGTTCTCGACAACGTCTCTGGAACACGGTTGGGCGATCGGGTCTCGGATGTCGCCATCCTGCCGGACCTCGCTCCTGTCTTGGTCGGCTTCTTCCGAAGCGTCTCTCACGACGGCGTCTTCTTTGGGTTCAACGGGGATTCTCGCATCATGATCTCCTCCGTCGGGCCCCGCATCATCCCGATGTTCCATGGTCATATCGCCTGACCCTGGGTTCTTCGGGAAACAGCTGCCTGTATCGAACGACTCACACACGCAGGCCGGCAATGCGAGGATTCCCAGGACTATGATGATCAGCTTGGATCCGTTCATGACCGATCCCTTTCTTCACGAATTCGTCGTGAGTTCTATTGCTCTGGGCAGTGCTATCCTTTCGCGTCTTACTCTCTCTCTTGCCCAGAATGCAGTCAAAAGTACTTCGATCATGAACGCGAAATGATCGTTTTCCTGACAATGCCCCTCTTTTTGTTTTTTGTCAATGTCTTTCTATTTCTACAAAACATCACCCGTGTGGGTGATGTTTTGTGTTACGAGACTACTTCTTTGCTTCGACTGCTCCCGTTGCGTTCACAACCTCAGTGAACACTTCTGGGTGGTCCATGGCGATCTCAGCGAGAACCTTTCGGTCGAGTTCGATGTTACTCTTCTTGAGCCCATCGATGAGTCGGCTGTAGGAAACGCCATTCATTCGTGCTGCTGCGTTCAGGCGAGTCTGCCAGAGGCGTCGGAATGTTCGCTTCTTGGCGCGACGGTCACGGAACGCGTGCTTTCCAGCCTTGCGCACTGCTTGCTTCGCTGCTCGTTCACGCTTTGAGCGTCCACCTTGGTATCCCTTGGCGAGTTTGAGCATCTTGCGGCGGCGCTTGCGCGCGTGAACCGCACCTTTAACACGTGGCATACAATCGTCTTAGTGAGAGAATCTAAAGGCCCTGGTTCGGAAGAATGACCTTCACGTTCTTCATGTTTGATTCATGAAGGGTGTTGTCACGACGCTTCTTACGCGTCTGGGAACCAGATTGCTTTCCGTTGAAATGGTCTTGGTCAGCGTAGCGGTGCATGACCTTTTTCTTTCCCTTGCGGGCACCAGAAACGGTCAATCGCTTACTTGCTGCTTTCCAGGTCTTCATCTTTGGCATAGTCGTAGAGTAGAGAGAGATTACGCGTCAGCTTCCGTTTCGTCAACTTCTTTCGGAGCATCGCCCTTGGCAACCACCATAGCAAGTCCAAGTCGTTGAATGCTTGCTTCTTGTTCAATTCGCACAGGTGTTTCCATAGCCTTGATAAAGCGATCGAAGGTTTGCATGGCGAATGAGCGGTTTTCGCGCTCACGTCCACGAAGTAGGAGCTCGATACGTACCTTATTGCCTTGTGCTAGGAACTTGTCGGCGGTACGGGCTTTAAAGAGGAGATCGTTTTCACTGATGCGAATGGAAATACGAACACCTTTGACCTCAACCTTCTTTCCTTTCTTCGCGCGACGATCCTTTTCTTGTTGGTACTTGAACTTGTTGACGTCGGTGAACTTTGCCACAGGTGGCTCCGCCTTCGGGTTCACAACAACCACATCGAGTCCCTTTTCCTGTGCGATAGCTGCTGCTTTTGCAGGAGTCATGACTCCAAGCATCTCGCCATCGTCAGAAATGACCCGAATCTCTGGGAATCGGATCTCCTCGTTGGCCAAGACGATTGCCTTGGGCTTTTCAATTTTTTGTGGTCGTCGTCGTCTTCGTCGTCGCATGTAGTTTCGTACTGATCGTGCTGGACAATACCGGAGAATAGGGGGTTGGTCAAGTTCTTGGCTTTCGTATGGGTGTTGTTTGAGTTGCGGAAAAAGAAAAAGCCCACGGTTCACTGGCGGGTGAAGTGTGGGCGCTGTCCTCGGTCTTGTGCTACTGCTCGGGCTTCCACTCGAGGCGCCCGGCGATCACCGTGCGAACGGTGGCACCGCGCAGGCGGTCGGGATTGTGGTCGGACACGAGATCCGGGCCGCCGATCTGCAGACCGCCACGCCCCATGAGCGGGGTCATGTTGGCGGGCAGGTCGAGCACGCTCGAGGCTTCGCCCACCTGCAAGATCAGCTTGCTGCCCTGGTTGGTGGGCAGCAGCTTGCATGACCACACGGCACTCATGCCCATCCCGCCGTCCGGCAGGTCGAGCAGGACCGTGGGGTTGGTCGTCTCGTTGTCGAAGACGACCACGAGCCTCTCCGTCTCGAACTTGCAGAACGCCTGGTTTCCCACGCGTCCCAGCATGAAGTTGTCGAGATTGGAGCCGACTCGCTCGCCCTCGGTCCAGCCGTCCGGGGTCGCCTGCTTCACTGCCAACACCTCGTAGGTGTCCTCCTCGGGCGGAGAGGTGATCTCCACCCCGGCCAGGACGATGAACGCCTGGGCTCCGAAGGACTCCCGGGCGCTGTCTTCGCAGGTGATCGCGTCGGTCGGCCCCATCGCGAGGCCTTCTTCCGTGATCTCCGGCCGGCTCTCGCCGTGCCACCGGCAGCCGCCTTCGAGCGGCTGTACGCCCGGGCCCATGGCGGCGATGCGCCAGTTGCCCGTCGCTGCCTCGCTCACGGCGTTTGCGTCGGTGAGCGAGATCCCGAAGAGCGGGATCGCGTCCCAGCACCCGCTGGTCATGATGCGGTTGCAGACCTCGTTGGTCTCGTGCGGCTGAATGCCGTTCGGGACACACTCGTCGTCCCGACAGACCAGGCCTTCGCCGCAGACCACGCCGCCACAGAGGTTCTCGACTGCGACGCACCGGCCTTCGCGGCACTCGGTGCCGTTGCCGCACGCCCCGCCGCAGTCGTCGGCCATGCCGCCGTCGGGACCGTCCATCATGCCCATGTCGCCCATGTTGGGGATGACGCAGGCACCCCCCTCGCAGACGTCGCCGTTGGTGCAGTCCTCGTCGTCCTCACACGCGTTCGCGCAGAGGCCGTCGAGACCACACCGGGTGTCGCCCGGGCACTCGTTGCTGTCTTCGCACGGGAGATCGCACGAGGCGACCTCACCGTGCAGCCGACAGATCGACTCCTCGTTCTGCTCGGTGCAGGCCGCCACCTGCTCCTCGCTGCATTCGCCCTCGGTGACGCCCATGTCGGTGCCGCCGCCGTCGCCGACCATGCGGCCGCCGCTGTCGACGACGAGCGTCGCCGGCCCAGCCGGCGCCTCGTCGCAGCCGGCCGTGAGGCCGGCCAGAACCGCCATCACAGCGGCCATCGTCCACAAGTTGCTCATGAGTGACCTCCCCCGCATGACGCGGGCAAAAACACGTACGGCCGAGCAGGCCGTCGTGTGCGCTCTCGTACTCGTTGATTCTCAATTCTCAATGACAAAGTTCAATCGACATCCCAGAGCACGCTCTGAGAATCGCGTTAGATTGGCACTTTTTATATGTTTTGTCAATAGTTTTTTGAAGTTTGTCCACTTTTTCGCTTAGATAAGGACAAATATTTGGTATCCTCCTGTACACGCGTAGATGTGCTGTTTCTGGGGCTCACTGAGTGTTCTGGACGTACCGCGCCTCGTTCTTTAGGCTAATGTGTCTGGTTATTTTACTCTTCTATGATCAAGTTTGATCTTCTTCCTTCGCTCGATGCCGTTTCTAGTGTCCCTTCTGTACGTGTCATAGGTGTATTTGCGCCCACTCCTTCAAAGGACAAGAAACAGAAGGCTGACGCGTCGTTTCCACTCTCTTCTGAGCTGAAAGTAGTAGATAAGGCGTTAGGTGGGTTTCTTGCAGAAACAATTGAAGATGAAAGTTTTCAAGGAACTGCGGGACAAACGTTGCTTTTGGCTACGAACGGCGTCGCGGGTGCCAAGCGTGTCCTTCTTGTAGGTCTAGGGCAACAGAAGACCTTTACCTTGGAAACGTTGCGACGTGCATGTGGAACGTTAGCTGTGGCAGTCAGTCGTGTAGCCGGAACAGATGTGGTTGCTGAGCTTCCCCTTGGGGCATTGCCAACAGAAGTAACTCCAGAGCAGGTGGGAGAGGCGATTACGGTTGGTGCGATGGGAGCAACGTACAAGTTTTTGAAGTACAAGCAGGAAGATTTGAAGAAGTTTGAGAAGCGACGGCTGAAGTCGTTGACTGTTGTGGTGGACAAGTCGCAACACACCGCGATGAAGCGTGGATTCAAGCGTGGCACCACGTTGATGGAAGCAGTCTTCATGACGCGAGACACTGTGAATGAGCCAGCCTCTGTAATGACGCCGGATGGGGTGAAAAAGATTGCTGAGTCTGTGGCAAAATTGCCGAACGTTTCGCTCAAAGTAATGGGGCGTCCTGAATTGAAGAAGTTAGGTGCTGGTGCACACCTCGCTGTTGCCCAAGGTTCTGACCAGGCGGCGTATTTGCTTCATCTCACGTATAAGCCAAAGAAGGCGACAAAGAAAATTGTGTTGGTTGGAAAAGGAATTACGTTTGACTCGGGCGGTCTTTCGCTGAAGCCAGCAGACTACATGATGGACATGAAAGATGACCTCACTGGTTCAGCAACGGTAATTGCTACGCTGAAAGCGATTGCAGAGCTGAAGTTGCCAGTAGAAGTACATGCGCTTGCCGCGATGGCGGAGAACATGCCTTCCGGAAAGGCGATGCGTCCTGGAGATGTTGTGACGGCGATGAATGGAAAAACGATCGAGATTTTGAACACCGATGCAGAAGGGCGATTGGTGTTGGCGGATGCACTTTCTTATGCAAGCGCAAAACTTACACCAGATGCGATCTTCGATGTCGCGACACTCACAGGTGCCGCTATGCATGCGCTTGGTCACATTGTGGCTCCGTTCATGGGAACAGATGACTCATTAAATGATCGTGTGCGTGAAGCGTCGGATGTGTCTGGAGAGTTGTTGCTTGAACTTCCGCTTGTTCCAGAATATGCAGAAGAGATGAAGGGACAGGTTTCTGACTTGCGAAACATTGGGACCACTCCCTATGCGGGAACGGTGAAAGCTGCTCACTTCTTGCACGCGTTTGTTGGAGAGGGGATCCCATGGGTGCACTTCGATATTGCGGGACCAGCGTTCACGAGCAAGCGTACGCGTTCTTACAATGCGGAAGGTGGAACCGGGTTCCTCGTGCGTACGTTGGTAGAACTGGTAGAATCGTTTTCGTAACGGTGTGAGTGCCGTGCGCTAACCTTTGAAGTCTATGTCTGACCAAGAACGATTGATCGACCATGTTGAAGTTGATCGCTCAGCTTGTATTGGTGCGGTCGTGTGCGAAGCACTTGCACCTGGTACGTTTGAGATCGATGACGAGAATATTGCTGTTGTTCGACCAAAAGAAGGGTGGGATGACGATGAAGCTATCCTTGATGCAGCAAAGGCGTGTCCGGTCCTCGCGATCAAGCTGATGGCACAAGATGGAAGTCAGATCTTCCCTGAGGAAGACAAGTAGTTTTGAGTTTTCCATTTGAGGAAAAAGAAAATGGCCCGCTCGCGTATGCGATCGGGCCTTTGCGTTTGACGCGTATACGGCGTCGACGGAAGCTCGGGCCTACGGCGCAGGCGTCCACTCGAGGGTATCGATGTAGACGGCCCGCACGTTTGAACCGAGAAGGCGGTCGGGACTGTGGTCGGACACGAGATCCGGGCCGCCGATCTGCAGGCCACCGGGTCCGGTGAGCGGACGGATGTGGCCGGGTAGCTGCAGAGTCGCCTGCTCGTCACCGATCTGCAGCACGAGTGTGCTGCCCGTCTCGGTGGGGAACAGTCCGCAGCTCCACACGGTTGTCCAGCCGGCTTCGTTGCCTGGTACGTTTAGCCACACGATGGGGTTGGTGGTCTGCTGATCGTCGATGACGATCGGGTTCTCGGTCTCGAACTTACAGAACGCCGAAGTGCCTCGACGTCCCAGCATGAAGTTGTCGAGATTCGAGTTGACCTCCTGGCCCTCGGTCCAGCCGTCCGGAGTCGCCTGCTTGTTGACCAGTACCTCATAGGTGTTGTCGATGGGCGAGACAGTGAATTCCACATCGACTGTGACCATGAACGCTTCTGTGCTGAACGACTGATCACCGCTGTCTTCGCAGGTGATCGCGTCAGTCGGCCCCATCGCGATGCCTTCGTCTCTGATCTCCGGCCGGCTCTCGCCGTGCCACCTGCAGCCGTTGTTGATCAGTTCACTGTTTGGGCCGACGGCGTCGATTCGCCAGTGACCCATATCCCGCTCGTTCGCGGCGTCGGGATCTGTGAGATCGATCCGGAACAGTTCGGTGGTGCTCCAGCACGCCTCTTCGGCACGACCCAGTTCACAGAGACGGGTTGTCTCATGTGCTTCGGGCTGGGTCAGACCGGCGTCCACCTCGCTGCCCATATCAGGTGGCGGGCCGCCATCGGCCTGTGCGACGATTGCGTCCGCGCAGTCTTCGAGGCAGGCGCTTCCGCCCATACCATCGAATGGCCGCTCGGGGATCTCCACGCATCCTCCGAGGAGGAGTAGGATTGCTGGCAGGAACCGGCTCGCATGGGTTCGGCAGATGTTCATGCCGATATCTTCCGTTTCGTGCGTCTTATAGAAAGAACACCTCCCCACACCGCATAGGTCTCGTGGGAGGATTGATAGAAGTTGCCGCGCGCACGAGCGGCCATATAAAATACTGCTTTTACTGAATATGTCAATATCTGTGTTGCGTGCTTGTTTCTTTTGTAACAAAAACCACGGACCTTCCATCCGGCGGGAGCCGAATGAGAGATCCGTGGTGGAGATGGTGGGAGTCGAACCCACGTGTAGAGCCGATAAGACCGATACGTAGTACATGTATTGCACCCTTAGGGTTCTCGACGCAGCGCTAGTAAGGGTGCAAATACGCAGCGTCATCCCTTGGAATAGGTCATACATCTTCGCCAAGGGGTCGATGATGTATCAAGCCGCGGGGGGTTAACACCCTGTTGTTCTTCCTTGCGGCAGGAAGCAGGATGGCTCAAGCGTTACGCGAGAGCAGCTGCTGGCTGAAGGCTAAGTCCAGACACGAATGCCTGTGCTTTTTCCTTCAGAGCAGATGTGAAGTTTGCACTTCTTGTTGCTCGTTGATTTAAGAGGGTGCAAGCGCCCTCTACATGCGCACCAATCTGGACGAACCCTATCGAACCAGACATCCCCGCCATCGACACGTTGTACACTTGGGCGTGTCGATGGCGGGAGGCTCGTTCGAATGCGTGATTGCAATGACTAGGCTTTGCCGCGCATGGCGCGCTGCATCTTGCGTTTGTCGTCGCGTTCTCGCATGGTCTGACGTTTGTCAAACTGCGTTTTTCCTCTTGCTAAGGCGATTTTCACCTTAATCAAGCGGCCTTTACTATACAATGAAACTGGAACTACTGTCAACCCTTTTTGACTCTTTTTTCCCAGGAGACTGTCGATTTGAGAGCGCTTTAATAGTAGTTTTCGTGAACGTTCCGGATCATAACTTGGAAGTGGTCCAGCGGGAGCGTAAGGAGAAATGCGTGCATTGAGTAAAAATGCCTCTGGTTTTCCGGTTGTTGTGTTTGTGGTGATAACGACGTGCGCGCCTTTGAGTGACACGTTTCCTGCTTTGGCAGACTTCACCTCTTGTCCAGTCAATTGTAATCCGGCCTCGAGGACTTCGAGGAATTCATAGTCGTGCCGGGCACGCTTGTTTGTGGCGAGGTCTTTTGCCATGTCTGCATGGTAGAGCGAGACGAGGGGATTGTCACTTTGTTGGAGCGGTTTGGTGTCCTGTGTTTCGACGGTTGTTCGACCATTCCTTTGGTGTTACGGTTCTCGTTAAGAGTTAACGCGGTAACAACGTGTGTATGCGAAAACGTCATCCTGTATCGGAAAGCTCCTGGGATTCACCGGCAATGAAGTCTTTTTTTAAGGCGGTGCTTACGTTGAAGACTCAGAAAGAAGCACATGATTTTTTTCGGGATGTAGCGACGCTTGCCGAATTACAGGCCCTTGCTGAGCGGTGGTGGGTTGCTCAGTTGCTCAACAAAGGTTTGCCGTATCGTAAAATTTCAGAAGAGACGGGGGTTTCGACTACAACCGTCACGCGTATTGCGTATTGGATGGACAACGGACAGGGCGGATACACTCGAGCGCTGAAGCGAACGGGCGCACCGACTTCCAAGAAGAAGACTCCGCGCAAGCGTGCAGCGAAAAGATAGACGTTTTTTGAGTAGGCAGAGTGAGAAGGTGTGAGGCGAGGGCTTGACATCTTTTTTCATTGATCTAGAATTGTAACAATCAATTAATACAATGTTGTTTGTACGCCATCACCATGAAGAAATCTTCCTGACATCGAGTCGGGCGCTTTGGTGATGTGTCTGTATCTAGCTCCATCAGTGAATCGGCCTCCTCGAGGTCGGTTTGTTTGCACCTTGGAGAATTTGAGATGATTGAATTTCGCACATTTCCGCTGACCCAGGGCATTCTCCCTCGGACGATCTACAAGTATTATCTCTGCAAGTGGGATGAACGTGGTGTCGTGCTGCCTGAGGCAATTCGTTCTGGGCTTTCCGCGCTCTTGCAAGAGGTGGTTCTGCGGGCGGGTGAATCGCCGGATCAGGAAGGTCTGTACTTTCGAGTGGATCTCTATGTGGATCCTGCCTGTGACATTGTGTATGTGTTGGAGGTGAACGCCTGCTTCGTGGATGGATGGGGGACGGCACTTGCGTTGTCGCGGGCTGCCGGACATGCGGTTGTGTTGGCGCCCGAGCAGTTTCCACGGCGATGGACGGTTCACAACACGTCGTATCATCCTGAGTTTGAACTCGCGCTGCGAGAACTTCAGATTGCAGGTGCTGGGCCACTGGAGGCACTGTCTTGGTCAGACGTCCTGTTCGGTGCCTGTGTCGATCCGACGTACTGGTATGGACAGTTTCGTGCGCGCAACACGCACCCTGATGTGTGGCCATACAAGGGGAGTGTACTCGATTCTAAGCGTTGGCTCGCCGAGGTTTCGAAGACGTGGTCGCATCCGATGGTGCGTATTCCTGCATTCTTCGACCATACGAGTCATGATTGGGATGTCCTGCCTGAAGAAGTTGTGTTCAAGCCGGTGCAGAAGGCAGATGCGACGGACACGGTGAAGTTTCGGGCGGGGATGGGGAAGGGGAAGGCTGTGAAGCGACGGTATGGTCGTGGTCTGATGCTTGCCCAAGAGCGTGTGCCAACATTCCGTCTCGACAGTCAGCCCGTGCAGTTGATTGTGATGTGTGCTGGTACAACTCCGGTCGCGGGTTATACGCTGATCGCGGATCCAGACGCTTCGATCATCAACGATTCTGCCTCTCATGGGCCGCTCATCTTCGAGTGAGCGGCTCTCTTTCTTTCTTTTTTCTCTGTATGCCTCTGTTGCTTCTCGATGTAGACGGCACGATCACTTCAACGTGGCCGCTTGAACGAACTACGATGTTATTTATGGCGGATTGTCTTGATGACGATGCTTCTATGCGTCGACTTGAGGCGATAGCTGCACAATCAGATCATGCGTTGTCTCTTGTTGAACTGATGAATGCTGTCTTTTCAGATGTTGTGTATGATCTGCCAGATTTTTACAGGGCGTACGATCAGGCACAGCGAGAATTGTTGCGAGAAAAGCTTCTTCCTTCTCTTTCTGTGTACCTGAGTCCGGAGATGCTTGCATGGACGTCAGATCTGAACGTTTCAGTGGGTATTGCGACTGGGAGTCCGTCGCAGGAAGTGTTGTGTGTACTTTCAGAGCTTGGGTGTGAGTCGTTGGTTGATCCTGCATTTGTGGTTGATCGCGACACAGGAGGATTGGAGAAGGCGACCGGTGTTCCGCTTCGCACGCTTGCGGACCGGGCTACTGGGAAGACCGTCTTTATTGGTGACAGTCATAGCGACAGAGAAGGTGCTGAGCGTGCGAACATCTTTTTTATTCAAACAGATTCTACGGCAGCTGGTCTTCGGCGTTCCTTGTTGCGTGCTCGTTTGATCTTTGAATAGGGCTTTGCCTACTCGCTATATTCGGTGTTGAGTTGCTTTTTGTTTTTCTTGTGCTATAATATATTCCATCGGGTCAAAAAAGACAGAAACCGATACACAAATAACCAAATTGCATTGTTCGTTACTAAGACGCTTTATGTCCAAGGCGATGGAACAAACACGCTCAGGCTCTCGCCTTCGCGTTATCATTCTCTCCGCAGTTATTGCTTGTACGCTCCTCTTAGGAGCTGGTTTTGTTGCGTATGCCTCTGGCTTAATGGGGGACTATGTAGATGTGACTGTTGATGTAGAAACCGTGGAAGAGCATGGGCTTCGAGACGCGATTGTTGTCGCGTTTTCTGTTCCTGTGTCCTTAGAGGAGGCGCAGCGAGGTGTTTCTCTTTCTCCTTCTGTAGAAGGATCTGTTGAAGCGGTTCGTGCCACGGCCGTACCGGGATATGCTTCTACGTATGCCTTTGTTCCGAAGGATCATTTTGAACCCGGAGTTACGTATACTGTTCGTGTTGACGATGTCGAGAGTTTGGCAAAGTCTCGCCTGACTCCCGAATCGTTTACGTTTACCACGATTGACTATCCTGAAATTACAGCGGTGGTTCCGGCACATGAAGATGTGATCGATATTGATGCTCCGCTTTCCTTGACCTTTGATCACTTGAGCGATGACTTTGACGTGAGCGTTGTCTTGGACCCCCCTGCAGATTTGCGTGAGTCCCGACAGGGTTCGACATTGACATACACGCCCGAGACGCTGTTGTTGCAGGGACAGGAGTACGAGGTTTCTGTTCGGATGGCGGTTGCAGGAGCTGCACTTGAAATGAAGCAGGCGACAGCAACAGTTCATACACGCGGACCTGTGTCTTTGGTGGAAACAAGTCCTTCAGCCGATCAGGCGGCAGCCTCGCAGGTTGCTCCGATTATGATGCGATTTGATCGAGCTATTGAGCAGGAAGGATTTGAACAGCACGTCACCATTGATCCTGAGGTGGCGGGTGAGTTTGTCTGGCTTGATGATACAACTGCACAATTCTTCCCGGAGGTGTATTTGCCTGAGGCAACGACATTTACCGTCTCGCTTGATGATCAGATTCAGGCACGAGATGATGCTGGGCATGTGAGCGGGGGAACACAGTTTGCCTTTACGACACGAAAGGGGAATGGTCGTTTGGTGCCACCTCCTGTTCAAGCGCCTACGCGTACGGAAGGACGTGTGGTTGAGGTTGATCTTGCGCAACAGGCGCTTTATGCCTACGAAGATGGCGAGTTGATTAACGCCTTCCTTATTTCGAGTGGATTGCCAAGCATGCCAACACCTGCCGGAGAGTTTGAGATTACCCGGAAAAAGCCTGTCACGACGTACCGTTGGAACTACGGTGAAGGTGACCCACGTAACTACGACTTGGCTGGTGTGCAGTGGAACATGAATCTTTCAGGGTCGTTGTATTGGTTGCACGGTGCGTATTGGCACAACAACTTTGGGTACCGGATGAGTCACGGTTGTGTGAACATTGCGACTCCGGATGCAGGATGGCTTTACGAATTTACTGAAGTGGGCACGCCTGTGCGTATTTACTACTAGAGTTCGTGTTTCGTTGCGAGAGGTACTGAGCGCGAATGCAGAAGAAAGATGTGGCCTGGGGCCACATCTTTTGTATTCTGGGTGTGTTGACGCTGTATGATGTGATTGTTATGTTCCTGCGTTCGTTCTGGTGCGCGAAGCGCGCCGATTGTTCCTTACTCTAGACATCACTGGGGAGGTGGTGTGTCGCACGAACAACTTGTGGGAATTGTGCGTCGTCATCTCGAGCAGATCCCGCTGGGGGCTCGAGATGCGGAAGATACTACGATTCGGACACGCACGATCGGTTCAGATGGCCCAGAGAAGACGGAGTTGAAGTTTCGTCTTGCTGGATCACGACGACGTGGTGGAATCGTGTACACGCGCATCGAGGTGGATGTCGCCGAGTGCACGGTGACGGTGTCTCTCACGATGCCGTTCCTTGCTCGTAGTGCGATGTACACGTTCTTGCGTGCGTTGTACGCCGACGTGACGGCGCGAGGCGCTCGTGTCTGTTGGGACGGCGTGTATGGTCCTGTCGTTGAGCGAGACCCATCGGTCTTGTTCGGGAGTCGTCCCGAGCTGGGTGCGGAGCTCGATGCCGCAATGTGGCGCATGATCAACGCCAGACGTCCCAAGCTCTGGCAGACGGACGGTCGGACGCATCTGACGCAGATGTTGGACGTCTTCTTGAAGGCGAGGTATAGCGACGATCAACAGCCACATCCAGACGTTGTGAGCTGGCTTCGTAGAGCGCAGGTGTACGTGCCGCGTTCCTAAGAGGCCTTCTTTTTTTTGTGAACAACGCTTTGTTGACGGCGTGTAAGTGTGTTGGTACATTTTTTTCATGTTCAGATCAACTCTCAACGTCATTACGTTTAAGCAGCTCCTCGTACGAGGCGCGTCTTGCGTTATGGCGATGTAGGGATGTTCTGAGTTCATTCATCGATCAACGTGAGGCGCGCCCCAACGGGCGCGCTTTTCGTTCTGCGATGAACTTGTACCTTCCGCATCTTACAATCACACATCTGCCGCTGCCGCATTCCCTGGGGAGGGGTTGCAATCATGTCCAAGTTTCTGGAAGACGATACGAAGGCAATTCACGCGGTCGCGGCCCAGATGTGGGACGCGATTCAACAGGTTCGTACTCGCGGCCCGAAGTCTGTGGTGTCGTTCGAAAATGGCCTCGTGATCACGATCGAACGCCAGCGCGACCGTCAGTACCTGACCGCCACCACTTCGGTGCGCGTATACGAAGGTACGATGCCGCACGTGTTCTGTGTGTTGCTCTGGGCGGAGCTTCGTACGGAACTGCGGGTGTACAATCCCGAGGGGCGTCTCGAGGTCTTGAACGAACGCGATCTCGAAATTGCCCTTCAGGCGATCGAGCTGTACAACAGCGTTCCTGTGCGCCGTTTGCGCACGAATGCTTCATTGCTCGCCGTCTAATTGCCGCTCTCTTGCTGAAGAGATGCGGCTTCTTTTTTTTACTCGCCTGTTGTTTGTTCTTCTTGCTCGATATGTCGTGCAAGTGCACGAACGTACTCGCCGTACAAACGACGGAAGTCGTGGAGACTCTGCATGTTGACCCATTCTTCTGGGCTATGTTGTCCGTCTGAAATGGGACGCGACACAATGACAGGAATGCCGTGATCTGTGAGGAAGCGACCATCGTCAGAGCCGCAGCATTTTCCATCGTCCATCTGTTCTTGAAGTGAGTCTTGTAACACTTTTTCGTAGAGGTGTACGTACGGGTGATCACGATGTGTCGTGCTGGGGTTTGCGGTCACAAGACGTTCAAGTGTTGTTTCTTGGAGTAGTCCTTCGAGTAGTTCGTTCATTTCTTCGACAGTTGTGTCTTCTGTCATGCGAATGTCGAGTTTGCACGAAGCGTGATCTGGAATTTGATTGGTGGCGTGACCTCCCTCGATCGTGCCGATGCTGCAGGTGTGGTACCAACGATCTTGTGTGTCGGATTGATCCAGAGCATCAAAGTGTTCTCGAATACGTTTGTAGTCACGGATTAATTTGTCGATCGCGTTTTCACCAAGCCAGGGACGTGATCCATGTGCTGTTTGTCCGGTGGCGGTGAGTTGTGCGTGAAATACACCCTTGTTCATTAACATGAGTGTTGCAGGACTCGTGCCGCCGTCCGGTACGAGGGCTACATGTGGTTTGTATCCGACTTCATTAATCAAATAGTCTGTGCCGTCGAATCCTCCCACCTCTTCGTCGCAGGTAAGCATGAGCGCAAAGGAGGGAAGTGGTTTTGATGAGAGCGCGAGTTCTCGCGCTAGATCCATCATCACGGCAACCTCTGATTTCATATCACACACGCCGCGACCGTAGAGCATGCCGTTTTTTTCAATTGGATCGAACAGTGCTTCGTCTGCGGGAACAACGTCGAGATGTCCTAATAGCAGAATGTGGGGTTCAAGGTTTTCTTTTTCTGATGCGATAACAATGGAAGGAATTCCATTTGATGTATAGCGCGTGATGAAGAGGTGATCTGTGTTGAGGTCGGCAAAAAATGTTTCGACGTAGTCGACGATGCGGTTGAGTTCGGTCTGTTCGTTCGAAACGGATGGAATGCGAACGAGATCTTTCGTGATATCGAGAAGGTCTTTCATGAGCTCAAGCCTACGTGCCATGTTGCTGATACGCAACTCTGTTGTTGTTGGATGCGCTTTGGTAGGATTTTTCTATGGCACTTCAACTCGCTATTTTTGACTTCAATCGCACACTCTTTGAAACAGAGAGTCGTGCTTTTTATGATGGAGCGTTGGAATTATTGAAGGAATTGCGTAGTCGGGACGTGAAGCTGGCGTTATGGACGCGCGATGAGCGGGGTCAAACTGAATTGCAACAGCGTGAAGGTATCGCCGAGTTGTTTGATTACATGCATGTATCGCCAGTGAAGGACGCAGACAGTCTTCG
This sequence comes from Candidatus Doudnabacteria bacterium, assembly GCA_020429185.1. Classification (GTDB taxonomy): domain Bacteria; phylum Patescibacteriota; class JABMPQ01; order JABMPQ01; family JAGQLO01; genus JAGQLO01. Next base: position 10,319 of record JAGQLO010000013.1, on the reverse strand, counting down.
TGGTATTGCAGAACACCTTTCTGTTCCGTTAAAGCATGTAGTTGTCGTTACGGATCCTGTTCGTGTTGATCTGGCGGCGGCGAATGAGGCAGGTGTGACCGTGTTGAGTATTCGTCAAGGGAAATTTGCGACAGATATACCGTATGCGCCAGAAGAAACGCCGACGATTGAGGTGTCTGACATTGCGGGAGTGCGAGATGTGTTGATGGAACTGCTTGACGGTCCTGCGAGTGATAAGTAGTCTCTTTTCATATGAATTGTCCAAGCAACAACATGCGGCGATGGTATCGACGAATGGACGGCCCTTGTGGGTGCGCGTCTTGTTGTTGTGGTGCAAAGGATTCTGATACGTCTTCCGACGAATAGATCTCGATTTCTCTAGAACAACAAAACGGGCTCCCGCAAGGGAGTCCGTTTTTGATGGGCCCGCCCTCGCTTGCGCGGGGGCGGGAAGCACAGTTGTACCTTTAGTGCCTACAGGAGGAACCAATGGCACGGAACCGTGTCCCGGGCGGGTTGGCCCGGGCTCTAGAAGACTACCTCACCCAGGTGGGGTATTGGCAAGGGTCGCGTCGCGAGACGCATGACTTCGTCTTGTCGCCGGATCTGTGCCTCCTGAGTCTGCGAGAGCAGGAACAGTTGGACGAGATCTCGCGTGGTGTGCGCACCTACTTGGGGGCGTTGGAGGAGGCGTTGAAGCGGTTGTCCGACGCCTCTCCGAACGATCCAGCGTGGGGTATGTTCCGCAAGTTCGCACACGCGGGTGCGCGGAATGTGTTTGCGGAGGCTCAGCAGCGTTGGGATGTTTCCGCTCCGTGGGGCGGCGTCTACACGCCCGGTGTGAAGCTGGACCTCGTTCGCGAGCGCCGCGGGTTCAAGATCGTGGAGATCGACGGTTGGAATCCTCGTGGCATGACCTTCTCGCCGCTCATCGACGAGCTGGCAGATGTGGTGCGGCGCATGGCTGCGGCTGAAGGTTGTCTCGATGAGTCGCTCGAGGCTCCGGGCTATGGCGGGGTGATTCCGGCGATGACGGCGCTGCTTCGGTCGCGGGGTCAGAGTCGGTTGTTCATCCTCGTTTCGGCAAAGGAGAGCTTCTATCGGCCGGTCTACGAGCTGTTTGCGCGCGCCCTGCGCGTGCATGGTGTGGAGGTGACGTTGTTCGACGAAGGGCGGACGTCTGCA
>JAGQLO010000013.1:0-9038 GCA_020429185.1 Candidatus Doudnabacteria bacterium | reverse complement strand
GCGCGGGATGTCTTCGCACAGATTGGCTACAGCGACGAGGATCGGTTGCAGTTGGCACAGCACGTGCCGCGCACCTGGTTTCCATCGGCAAGCGATCGGCTGCCGCTGATCAAGGCGGTGCACAGCTCCGGATCGCATGGCGTGACGTTCCCAGATGCCAGCATGGCGTCGTACATGGAAACACATGAGCGCCTGACGCGTGGTCGCATGACTCTGGATCAGGTGTTTCAGGAGCTCGCTTCGCTCAAACACGTGCGGTATCGGTACTTCACGCAAGAAGGTCATGTGGTGAAAGCCTCTGACTTCCGTGAACGTCTGATCGTGCATGTGGCTGGGTGTCGCGCGTTGGCCGACGCGATCGACAACGGCTCCGACGGTGTTTTGGACGCGGACATCACGGCTCGCCGTGATGACAATGTGCACGGTCAGGCCGACGCACTCATGCTCCAAGCCGTTCGTTCCTCTCGGTAGCACTTGCTTGGGCGCGCCCTGCGTGGCGCGCCCACCCCTTTTTTCTTCTGAATTCGCTGTTACACTCGATTTACGAAAAGCTATGGAAATGACTAGAGAAACACTGAGAGAGAGGACGTTCCGTGCTGTAATGGATGCCATCAATCTTTTAGATCGGCATGGAATTGTATTACCAGAGCCAGTCCCTGTATTACTGCGCAAGCCTGAGGGCTTTTTAGATATTCCGTCTGATCCTTCGAATGGTGATTTTGCTACAAACTTCCCTCTTAAGGCTGCAAAGCACAATGGTAGGTCTCCAAGAGAGCTAGCTGAGTTGTTTGTTGAGGTGTTAGGTCAAGTCAGTGCGTTCAAGGACGGTTTGTTTTCGCGTGTGGAGATTGCTGGCCCCGGGTTTGTGAACTTCCATCTTTCGTCGCAAGCGCTTGCGCGTCATGCAGATGAGATTCAAGAGGCGGGGAATGCGTTTGGCTATTCTGATCTTCACCAAGGAGAGGAAGTCATGTTGGAGTTTTTTCAGCCAAATATTGCGAAGCCACTTCATGTAGGCCACTTGCGTTCCGCCATGGTCGGGCATGCGTGCTTCCTTCTTCTACGGTCGCAAGGCTATAGCACCATTAGCGATACGCATTACGGTGACTGGGGCGTGCAGTTTGGTATTCTGCTCAACGCCTACTTGCGTCTCTCTGAAGAAGAACGAGAGGCGATTTTCTCGGACGCGGAGCCGATCGATCGCTTGAACGAATTGTATGTCGCTGAAAACAAACGCATTGAGGAAGAACCAGAGTTGCGTGATGAGGGAAAGGCGCTGTTCGCCAAGTTGGAAGCAGGGGATGAAGAGTTGCGTACCCATTGGCAGCGATTTGTAGATGTGAGTCTTCAGGCGTATCCGCCGGTACTTGATTGGCTTGGTGTTCCTGAATTTACGGTGCAGCTAGGCGAGTCGTTTTACGAGTCGCGGATGCCAGCTGATCTTGAACGTGCTGCCAAAGCGCCGGGCGCCGTTAAAGAGGGAGATGCACTCTATTTTGATCTCGAAGATGTGGGACTTGGGCGATGCTATTTGCGCAAAACAGATGGGTCTACGACGTATCATGCGCGTGATATTTCGACGGCGCTCTATAGAGAGGAGAATCCTGAATGGGACCTAAAGCGTAACTTGTATTTTGTAGGCGCAGAGCAGTCACACCATTTCCGTCAGTTATTTGAAGTTTTGCGTCGCATGGAAGTTGCGATTGCCGATGTCAGTGAACATGTCGTACTTGGATTGATGAAGTTGCCTGAGGGGAAGTTTTCAACTCGAAAGGGGAATATCATTCGAGCAACAGAATTGTTCAAAGAAACAGAACGACGTGTATTGGAAGTGATCAACGAAAAGAACCCAGATTTGGAGGGGAAAGAAGAAACTGCTCAGCGTGTTGCTGTTTCTGTGTTGAAGTGGTGGGATCTTTCGCATGATCATACAACCTCGTTTGTGTTCGAATGGGACAAGGCACTTTCGTTTGAGGGGAATACGGGTCCGTATATGCAGTACACAATCGCGCGTCTGGGCAGCATTCTCAACAAGGCAGCTTCTGAAGAGCGAGGCACAGTACTTGCAGAGTACCCATTTGAAGAAGGGGCTGCCGAGCTTGTGTTGTTGCGCAAACTTGTCGGATTTGAAGATGTGGTGCGTGCGGCGGCAGAGCGACAAGAGCCGCACCATGTGTGTGCGTATTTGTTCGAGCTCGCACAAGCTGCAAATGCTTATTACACCGAAGTCCCTGTCTTAAAAGAGGAAGATGGTTCGGTGCGTTCTGCTCGACTCTCTGTTGTTGCGGCTGTGCATCAAGTCCTTTCAAACGGTCTTACCTTGCTGGGCATTCCGGTTGTAGAGGAAATGTAGTCGTTGTCCGCTTGTGGTAGTTCTAGAATCCCCTTTGGTAGGGGATTTTAGATGTGTTTGGTGGTCCTGTGTGCAAATGTTGACAGAACAGATTTAGTCTGTTCTAATACAAAGTTCAGTGTGCCGCGCTTGCGCGGTGTGATGGCTCTTACTTTTTTTGGTTGTGTCGTGCTTGGGAGGGCACGATGCCAACGGATCGAACTCATTTCAACGACTTGGGGTTCTTGCGGCTCCTAGAACTCCGGTGTCCTGCGCGTTAGGTGCGTGGGGAAGGGAAGATCATGAAAGATCCTCAGAAGAAGCCGCCCAAACAGGCGGCGAGGTCGTGGGCGTCGATGGAGTACGCCTTCGAGCAGCACGCGGCGGTGACGGGCTGGGCCCGGTTGGCACCGTGGTTGCTGGTCGTGGCTCTGGTCGCGCTGTGGTGGGTGGGCTCCTGGCTCATCCCGCTGCTGTACGTGCCAGGGGATCGCGTGGTCCAGGTTTTCGTGGGCCTGGTGGTTGCGTTGGTGCTCATTGTCGGTGGTGCGCTCTTGTACGCGCGCCCACGGATGCGGCGAGTGCTGACGTGGCTGCCGGTCAACGCCTGGCGCGTCGCGTCGCGGTCGTGGAGGGGACGTGACCTCCTGATTGTGTGCCCTCTGGAGGGTGAACTGCGGGCGACGCGTAACCTCCACGAAGGTGATGCGGATTCGTATGCGCGTACCTCGAATGGTCGTCTGTTTGCGGCGATCGTGCTCGGTGTCGGTCAGCGGACGAAGTCGCGTCAGGGGTACTTGTGGGCCAATGGCTGGCTTTCCAAGATCTTCGCGGCTGAGTTCGTTGGCGCCGGCCTCGATGCACGCGGTCAGTTCGCCGTGCGGGTGCGTGTCACCAGTCAGTTGGTCGAGAACGCACAGCCGGTCGTGGTGGATCTCGCGCAGTTGCTCGAGACCATCAACGACAAGTTGCGCGCTCACGAGGTGGACAAAGCTGCCGGCTCGACCAGGCAGGCGCCTTCGTTCGACGACCTCGAGCTGGTTCCCGCAGCTCCGCTGGTCTCGCAGGAGGCGGTCTGGTCGTGGACCAAGTGGTTCCAGCGCGAGCGTGTCGCTTCGGCCGTCGCGAGCGAAGAGACTCTCGCGATCGGTCAGGAGGGCGTGGAGATCATCGTCGAGGCCATCAAGGCGATCGTGGGGCGTCTAGAGCGTGTTGAAGAGGGGGTTCGTCCGCTCGCCGACATACCTGGCGATCTCGCGAGTCTGCAGCGGCAGCTGTCGGCGTTGGATCGTCGTACGTTCCGCGGCGATCGCATGATCGTTGTAGAGGCGATGGTGACGGTGCTGCGCGGGCTTGACGGTGACGATACTCCGGAGGTGCTTCTGCAGCAGCTGATGCAGCGGTTGCACGAGCTGCTGCCGGGCGGGTCGGTCAAAGAACGGTTGTACGAGGGTTTGAGCTGGAGGTCATACCTCGACGGCCCTCTTCAGCCTCCGCGTGCCCGTGACACGGACACGCAGCGAGTGGTTCCGCCCGAAGGTCCTCGGCCGCCTCAGCTTCCGCCTGCACGAGGTCCGGCCCGGCCGTCCCCTGTGCCCGCTCGACGCCCGCCTCCTCCGCCGACGCCTCCGCCGCCTCCGCTCGCGGACATCGAAGGGGCTGACTGACGGACTGATACGGTCGCTCGTTTACACTGCTTTTCGGAGCCTGTGTAGCGATGCGGCCTTCTTTTTTTTGCTCGAGTGCGGCACCATAGAGCTATGTCTATGAAACGTATTGGTATTGATTGCCGAGAATTGCGAGATCCTGCACAAGAACCATCTACTGGGGTGGGGCGTTATGTGTTTGAACTCGTTTCTGGAGTTGTACAGTGTGCAGATCCAACACTGGTGATTGTCTTGTTCGTGCATGCTGATCAGTCTGTTCCGGTTACCTGGGAGTCGTTGTCACAGATTGAGATTTGTCGACTTCCCCGGAGTGCTCGTCGTTCGTTGGTTGGGCCTCATTGGATCGTTGCTCGTGCGATGAAGCGGGCACAGGTTGATGTGCTTCATGCTCCCGCTACAACTGTTCCGTTGTGTTACGCAGGACAGACGGTTGTGACCGTGCACGATCTATTGATCTACAAACATTCTGAATGGTTTCCTGGTGGGCAATGGTTTTCTACGCGTGTTGTTGTTCCGCGAGCGATTCGTCGCGCACGTTGGGTGATTACTCCTTCAAACGCTGTTGCGAACGATGTGAAACAGGTATTCGCTGTTCCGGCTGAACGTATTTCTGTGATTTCGCATGGCGTTTCTACTTCACCTTCTGATGAAGAAGTAGCGATGGCTTGGAAGTCCCTTTGTGAGCGTATCGACGCGTCTGTGTTGCAATCTTCCTATGCGTTGTTCGTGGGAACGCTTGAGCCTCGCAAGAATATTGGTCGGCTCGTGGAGGCGTTCAAAGAAGTAGTTCACGAGATGCCAGCTGTACATCTGTTGTTAGCCGGTGGTCGTGGATGGGGGATTCCAGACACCTTTTTTGAGCGTTTGCCAGAAGGTGTACATCAACTTGGGTATGTAACGGAGGCAGAAAAAGTTGCATTGCTGCGAAAGACGGCTGTGTTTGTGTATCCATCATTAGGCGAAGGCTTTGGATTGCCGTTGCTAGAGGCTCGACGCGAAGGGGCTCGTGTACTGACCTCCGACAGGGAGCCCATGAATGAGGTGGCGGGGCAGGGGAGCCTCCTTGTTGATCCTGAAGATACCTCTGAACTTGCAACGTTAATACTCAAGATGTTTCAGGGATCTTCAGACTTGATCACAAATGGTGTTCAAGAGGGCAGGGTAGAGGAGTCACTTCCAACGTGGTCTGCAAGTGTTGAGCAGACAGTTGATGTGTATCGAGAAGTGTTGCGCGCGATCTAAATCCTTCCTACTCACTCTTGCAAATAGGTTGCATTACCGAATTCCTGTTTTGAGGGGAGTTGCTCCCAAAGAGGATTTCCGTCACACTTGATCTTGCTATTTCCTATGCCTACACGATCTTCTTTTGAATCTGTTCCGTCCCTTCCGAACATGCCTGAACTTGAACGGCATGTCTTGCAACACTGGGACACACATAATCTCTTCGAGCGTTCCGTTCAGGAGCGACCAGTAGAGAAGTCGTTCACGTTTTACGATGGACCTCCTTTTGCAACCGGTTTGCCACACTACGGTCATATTTTGACGTCTGTGTTGAAGGACCTCATTCCGCGTTTCAAAACGATGCAGGGATATCGTGTGGAGCGTCGTTGGGGTTGGGACTGTCATGGCTTACCCATTGAGAACATTATTGAAAAAGAACTTGGGCTCAATTCCAAAAAAGACATTGAGGACTATGGAGTCGATAAATTCAACAATGCGTGCCATGCAACGGTGTTGAAGTACGCGGAAGAGTGGCAGACGTTCATCAATCGTATTGGTCGCTGGGTTGATTTCGACAATGACTACCGCACGATGGATCGTGATTACATGGAATCTGTGTGGTGGGCATTTAAGGAACTTGTCGATAAGGAGTTGGTGTACGAAAGCTACAAAGTGTTGTGGTACTGCACGCGTTGTGCGACGCCACTCAGTAACTTTGAAGCAGGGCTTGATGATGCGTATCGAAAGCGACAAGATCCGTCGCTCACGTTTAAAGTACGTCTTCAGCCGGAGCGTGCAGAGGGGCTAGAGAACACGTGGCTTTGGTTGTGGACGACAACGGCTTGGACTGTGCCATCACATATGGCGGTGGCAGTGAATCCTGAGCTGGAGTATGTCTTGATGCGTCATGAAGAAACGGGAGAAGGAGCGATTTTGGCAAAGGCACGGGTAGAATCTTATGCAAAAGAATTGCAGGGATTCTCACAGGAACGCGTGTTCAAGGGTTCAGAGTTGCTTGGGTGGACATACGACCAACCGTTTGATTTCTTTGCTTCGAAGCGTGAGCAAGGCGCCTTCCGCATTGTCTCGGCTGATTTTGTGACTGATACAGATGGAACAGGACTTGCGCACGAGGCGCCAGCATTTGGTGTGGAGGACTTTGAAATGGCACAGAAAGAAGGTGTACCAATCGACGCCCGACCAATCGATGCAAGTGGCCAGTTTGTTGATCCGGTTGTGCCGTATAAAGGGGTACATGTTCATGAGGCGCAGCCGCAGATTATCAAAGATCTCAAGGAACGAGGTGTGGTGGTGCGACACGACACGTACGAACACAATTATCCGCACTGTTGGCGTTGTGATACTCCCCTCATCCAGAATTCTGTAGAAACGTGGTTTGTGGCAGTTACGCAAGTACGTGATCAGCTTGTGCAACACAACCAGAAGATTCGTTGGGTTCCGGATCGCGTGAAGGATGGAATCTTTGGCAATTGGTTGGAGGGCGCGCGTGATTGGGCGGTTTCGCGTAATCGCTATTGGGGCGCTCCGATTCCGGTTTGGAAATGTACTGATTGTGAGGCGCAGAAGGTTGTTGGTTCGGTTGAAGAGCTTGAATCTCTTTCTGGTGCGGACCTTCCCGACATTCATAAGCATCTCGTAGACGACTTGGAATTCCCTTGTGTGTCAGGGGGCGGTTCTTGCTCTGGAATCATGCGACGTGTGTCGGAAGTATTCGACTGTTGGTTTGAGTCTGGTTCGATGCCGTATGCACAACAGCATTATCCGTTTGAGAACCAGGAGGAATTTGAACGTTCGTTCCCAGGTGACTTTATTACGGAGTATGTGGGTCAAACGCGTGGTTGGTTTTACACGATGACGGTGTTGGCGGGTGCGCTGTTTGGCAGAGAGCCCTTCAAGAATGTGATCGTGCACGGCATCGTGCTGGCAGAAGACGGTCGCAAGATGTCGAAGCGACTGCAGAATTATCCAGATCCAACGGAACTTGTCGACAAGTACGGGGCTGACGCGTTGCGTTTGTACTTGATGAGTTCTCCTGTGATTCGTGGGGACGACATGCGTTTTTCTGAAAAGGAACTTGTGGAACTCATGCGTCGCACGCTCTTCACGTTGTGGAATGTGTACGGATTCTTCCAGACGTATGCGTCTGTCGACAACTTTGAGCCGCAAGTGAATCCACCGGCACCAACACATGTGCTCGACAAGTGGGTTCTTTCACGATTGCAAACGTTGAAGCAAGAAACGACGGCTGATCTTGAGGCGTATGAGGTGCAGAAGTATGAACGGCGCCTTGAAGCTTTTATTGAAGATCTTTCGAACTGGTATGTTCGTCGTTCGCGACGTCGCTTTTGGAAGTCAGAAGATGACGCAGACAAGCAGGCGGCAGAGCAGACGCTGTACACCGTGCTCCTCGATCTCAGTAAAGTGATGGCGCCAGTTACGCCGTTCTTGGCTGAGACGATGTATCAAGGACTCACACGGGGAACGGCGATGGATTCTGTACACTTGGAACCTTGGCCAGAAGTTGATGCATCTCTTCAGAATGCAGATGTAGAAGAGATGATGGCTCGAACGCGTGAGTTGGTGAACTTGGGGCACTCGGCTCGAGATATAGGTAAGCAAAAGGTGCGGCAGCCGCTTGCAACAGTGAAGGCGAGTGGGTCTCCCCTGCCTTCGGAGTTCGTGGAAATTGTGGCCGATGAACTGAACGTCAAAGAGGTGGTGTTTGAAGAGTCGCTTGAAGATCTTGCAGAGCAGTCATTTACATTGAATACAGCAAAGGCGGGGCCGATCTTGAAACAAGAAGTTGGTGCCGTGAAGAAGGCTGTTGAGGCGGGTGATGTGAAGGCTGTTGAAGAAGGATACGAAGTTGCGGGGCATGTCGTGTCTCGGGACTTGGTATTGGTTGCCTATGTTGGTTCTACCGAGCGTTGGGCGGTTGCTGGAGATTTGAACGCGGTCGTAGCAATCGACACCCAGCTCACTCCAGAGTTGGAAGCTGAGGGGCATGCGCGTGAGTTGATCCGTGAAGTCCAGAAATTGCGTAAGGAGGCTGGATACGCCGTTGAAGATCGTATCGAACTTGAGTGTGTAGGAGCGGTTGTTCAATCTGTCTTGGATGCAACAAACTCGCTTGTGGCAGATGAGGTCCTGGCGACAGCCGTTCGTGTTGTTGAGGAGCTTGATTCTGGTCTTGATGCGACTTCAGAAGTGGAGCTTGGAGGTTCTCACGTGATATTCGGAATCTCAAAGGTGTAGTTGTTGGGACAGCGTATGTGAAATTGGGGTGTTGAAGGGGTTTAGGCCTTGCGCATTTTGTATGACAAGCGCATACTTGACGTGTTAATCAATTGTATGGGGTCTACGCACCGAAGTCCGGCCATCGTATTGCGGCGGCGGAATCTGCGCGAAGCAGATCGGATTGTGACACTCTATACACGAACCCACGGAAAGGTTGCAGCGATTGCACGTGGGGTGAAAAAACCAACAAGTAGACTTGCGGGACATCTTGAACTCGGAACCGTGGTCGACCTTTCCTTCGCTGAGGGAAAGGGCGATTTGTATACGGTGACTGGTGCGCAGGGCATCACACCAATGGTGCATGCGAGCGGCGTCATTGATGTGTTGCCTGTCTTTACGCATTTCTTGGAAGTGGTTGATCAGATGACACAAGATGCAGAGCCGGATACGCGGTTGTATGATCTCCTGTCTTCAACCCTTCAGCAGCTTGATTTGATGGTGTTGCGCGAACAGTCTCGGGCCGCCGCTCTTCGCACTTCATTTGATTTGTCGTTGTTGCG
>JAGQLO010000012.1 GCA_020429185.1 Candidatus Doudnabacteria bacterium | reverse complement strand
TGATGCGACACGTATTCCTTCCGAGGTATTAGGCACAACACTTGCTGAATGGGAGGATGAGCGTTGGCTCGACGCGTCTCGCTACGAGTTGTTTTCAGAAGTGATAGAAGATCGTCTTGATCTTGCTGTCACGAAAGCGTGCGACGCGATTGAGTTTGACAACGTCGATGCGTTTGAGCAGAGCACTGGATTTGTGATTTCAGAGGAAGATCAGTTGCAGTACAATCGTTGGCTTGCGCGGGAAACGCATGTACGCGGTTTGGGCGTGGGGCTCAAAAACAATCTCTCTCAAGTCCCCGAGCTTGTGAGCGACTTTGATTTCGCTGTGAATGAGCAATGTTTCGAATATGAAGAGTGCGATGTGCTGCAGTTGTTTATTCAGCAAGACAAAGCAGTACTTGGCGTTGAATACAATCTTGATTCATCAGAATTCTGTGAAGAGGCGCAAGAGCAGCGACTGAGTTGGCTGCGCATGTCGCTCGAGTTAGATGGGGGACGAGAAGCGTGTGATGATGAATAGACATGCAGTCTCTTCCGTTTTTCCATAGCTACGATCCAGTTCAGAAGTGGCTTCGTTTGCGGGGAGCGTCTTATCTTCCTGAAGAACTATTGGCATGTAGGGACGAAATTGAAGTTCTTGATGTCAACGACGGAACGCTGACGGAGTTGCCAGATTGGCTTCCAGAGCTTTCGCGATTGAGGATTGTGTTCGGTTCAAACAATCTATTCGAAGAAGTTCCGCCCGTGTTAGCGGAGTGTTCGAATTTGTACATGGCCGGATTTAAGTCCTGTCGTATTTCCACCTTTGCTGAGGATTCACTGCCCAAGAGTCTTGTGTGGTTGGTGCTGACTGATAACACGTTGAAGGAATTGCCTCACTCTATTGGAGAATTGTCGCACCTGAAGAAAGTGTCGTTGGCGGGGAATCAACTTTTTTATCTTCCTGAAGAAATGCAGCTCTGTACGGAGATTGAGTTTTTGCGTCTTTCGGCGAATGCGTTTACTCAAGAGCCTGCAGAGTGGGTGTTTTCCTTGCCGAAACTTGCTTGGTATGGAGATGCTGGAAACCCATTTAGTGATGTTCGCGACGCAGGTTCGGTACAGGAATATTCATGGGATGCGTTTCGGGTGGGTGAGTTGCTTGGAGAAAGTCCTTCGAGCGAAGTATTTGCGGCTGTGTCTCCTTCTGGTGAGCAGGTTGCTCTGAAACTGTATCGAGGTGAGCTTACGAGTGATGGTTTTCCGCGTGATGATATGCGCGCAGCTTTGGTCGCGGGTCGTCATGCTCAGTTGATTCAATTATTGGGTCGCGTAACCGACGGCCCAGATGGCCGCCAGGGACTGGTTCTTGAGCGTGTGCCTGATTCGTTTACGGCGCTTGGACTTCCGCCTTCTTTGAGCACCAATAGTCGTGATGTCTATCCAGATAGCGCGACCTTTTCGTCTTCAGTTGTTACGCGTGTATTGCAATCTGTTGCTGAGGCTGCGGTACATCTTCATAGTCGAGGTGTTTCCCATGGCGATTTATATGCGCACAACATTCTTGTTGACCCGCAAGGTACTGCACGACTGGGAGATTTTGGGGCAGCTTCGCTCTACGATGGCTCTAGTGGCTCTTTTCGTGAGGCGCTAGATGTGCGCGCATTTGGCTATCTCATGGAAGAGCTGCTTCAGCGCTCGTCTTCCATGGCCAAGCTGTCTGAATTGAAAGATGCCTGCTTAGTAGAGGATGGCTCTGCTCGACCTTCGTTTTATGAGATACTGGGTGCACTGGAGGAATTTACTGGCTGATCGAATGATATGGCAACAGACTCAACGGATGCAGGTGCGAATATGATTCAGACGGAGCGTTCGGATGTGTTTTTAGATCCACGTGGGTTTCTTGTGTTGCATGCGCGAGACGACTCTTCAGTTTCTCTAGAGAATGTGAAAGAAGATATGGCGGCACTGAAGCAACTTGCGGGAGATACGCGTTTTCCATTGATGTTGGATATTCGCAATACGGGTGTTGTAGCTCGTGAGGGCCGAAGTTATGGCACGAGTGCTGTGCGTGAGTTTTCTGATCGTGTGGCCATCATGGTTGGTAACTCCCCAAGTCGCATTCTTGGAAACGTGTTGTTGACCTTCAATCTTCCTGATGGCGTGCAGGCTCGGTTGTTCGAAAGTGAAGAGGGGGCTATTGCCTGGATGTTTTCAGATCAACCTGGTATTCAATCTCATTCCTAATTTATGAGCGCTATTGCTTATGTGGCTGGAGGATGTTTCTGGGGAGTTGAGCACTATCTTGCTGAGCTCGACGGCGTGTTGGGCGCGACGTCTGGCTTTATGGGGGGAAGTCTCACTGATCCTTCGTACGAAGATGTAGTACGGGGCGATACAGGTCATGCCGAGACGGTGGCGGTTGAGTACGACCCTGAGCGCGTTTCGTATGAAGCAGTGCTGAAGCGTTTTTTTGAGATTCATGATCCGACTCAATTGAATCATCAGGGGCCAGACATTGGCGTACAGTACCGTTCCGCCGTGTTTTATGGATCTGAGGAAGAACGCGAGACAGCTCAACAGCTCATTGATAAGCTCGTGGAGCTTGGCTATGACGTTGTGACAACGCTGGAACCCGCGGCTAAGTTTTATCCTGCTGAGGAGTATCATCAGGAGTACTACAAAAAGACAGGGAAAACGCCCTATTGTCACGTTCCCGTCGATCGCTTTTCTTCTCCTGCCTAGGCGATATACTTGTGGTATGACCACGAATACGTCGGTGATTCAGGTGGGTGCGATCTACAAACACTTTAAGGGACATGTGTACGAAGTGATCGCCCTTGCAAAGCACTCGGAAACACGTGAAGACATGGTGGTGTATCGATCTATCGATGACGCATCCGATGTATGGACGCGACCTGCGTCGATGTTTCTTGAACATGTTGAGAAACCTGAGCATTCTTACTCTGGTCCGCGATTTCTGTTGCAATCTCCTTAATACCCATATGTACAAACTTCTTTCTCTCTTCTTGTTGTCTGCCGCCGTTGTGGTGCCGGCTGCCTCTGCTGACGCGCTTTCGGCTCCGCCAGATCCGGAACCTTCTACGTTTACGCTTGAGATAGGTGGTGATTTTGATTCACTTCTGTTTGTTGATGGTTCGACGCCTGTGGTTGAGGTTGTTGATGACAGTGTTGTGAAACAGACTGCTTCCAGTTCTACGGTGACCGAAGATCCGGATGGAGAGTGGTCAATTCGTGTAGATGTTGAGGAGACAATTACGGGAGACTACTACGATGGATGGATGTATGTGTATCGAACACTCAACTATGTGTACGAGTTGACTGATCTGACGCGTTCTGGGAACCCTACAACACTCGGTTCTGAGTTGATATCAGCAAGTTATTCCGGCTCGTTGGATGATGGTGCGTGGGTAGGAACGTCCTATATTCCTGCTTCGGAAGCCGTGATTGCTGCTGGCGCTTTGGAAAGTGAAGCATTGTTGGCAGCAACAGATCTGAAGCGTTCCGATGAGACAGGCGTTGTGACGGGAACTGTTACGGAGGGAGAGGCGTATAACTCTACGTACGATCCAGATGATGTTCACTACGAAAACTACGATTTTGAATACGATTACAGCTATCCCGAGGATTACTCAGATACGAACTTGTTTTCCAACAACATCAACGATGATGAGGTCGCTGGTATTGTCGGCGGCATTATCATTCTCACGTTTGGGATTCTTGCCATTGTTTTCTTTGCTGTCTTCATGCCGCTCGTGTTGGGATTAGTGTTTATCGTTGTTCTGGCGTGGCTGGTTGTTCGTGCGTATCGCCATCCGGCTGATCGCTCGAAGAAGTCAGGTATGACACCTCGGCCAAAGGCATAACATGAGCGATTCCATTCGGCGTCAGCAAGAAGAGGCTGTTCAGCAGATGCTGGACAGCTTTTCTGCTGGGACGCTGCGTCCGTCTGTTGTGGAGATGCGGCAGGACTACGAGAATGATCCTGCCATTTGTACGACCTCCGTTGCTCTTCCTCCAAAGGCGTTATTGGATCGTATTGAGGCGCAGATTCTTACCCCGCTTCGCGCTCTAGAGCCAGACCATTATTACTATCCGACCTCGTCGTTTCACATGACGATTCGGAATGTACGGACGATTGATGCAGATGATCTTTCGGAGGGGGACTTGCAGAAGGTGGAAGCGTTGTTCGCTGAAGAGGTTCCTCAGCATGTCGTGTTTCCGGTGATGTTTGATCGTTTCGCGCGCTATCCTACGAGTCTTGCTCTGATCGGATACACCAATCGTGAGCATGTTGAGCTGGTGGCGTCGCTGGGGGAGGGGTTGGAGCGCGTTGGTGTTCCTGACGATAAAGTCTATGCGAGGGATGATCTGTTTTGGATGAGTATGACGGTGTGTAGGTTGTCGCACGAGCCTTCTGAGCAGTTCTTGAAAGAGGTTGAGCGATTGGAGCACGTGATCTCCGAAACGGTTCAGGTGTCGCAAGTTCAATTGGTGCAATGTAATGCTGTTTTCGCGGAGACATCTCGAGTTATGTTGGGAACCTATTCGTTGAGTCCTTCGAAATAGCGAGCGGAGTTTGTAGATTCCTGTGAAATACAAAACCACCCGCCTGTGCGCGCCGGGTGGTTTTGGTTCAAATGCGTGGTTGGTGCGGGCTTGCGCCCGGCCGGCTTACCAGCTGTCGCCGCCGCCGTTTCCTCCAAAGTCACCTCCGCCGCCGTTTCCGCGTTCTTCGCGTGGGCGTGCTTCGTTGACCTTGAGTTCACGACCTTCGAAGTCAACACCGTCCATGGCTTCAATAGCCTTGGCTGCGTCTTCGTCCGATGCGTACTCAACAAAGCCGAAGCCTCGTGAGCGGCCAGACATCTTGTCCATCACAACAGAAGCTGACTCGAGCTCTCCAAATTCGCCAAACTTGGCGGAGAGAGTTTCGTCAGTTGTGTCGTAGGACAGGTTGCCGACGTACAATCGCTTTCCCATAGGTTGGGTAAAACACTTACAAATGAATGTGGGCTGAATTGGGTTTGTTCAAGGCAGACTGCGCACACGCGCCTCTTGCAATCCGCTACAGCAAGTACATTCCCGGACATTCTACCCTAAAAATGGCTTCGGGTCAACGGTTTCGTGGCCTATTTTGATTTTGGAGCGAATTCCGTATGCTGAGTGCATGACCTGTTTTGTGCTGGCTGCGATGACTCTTGATGGAAAGATTTCAAAATCTTCCTCGTTTTTGACAACGGAGTGGACGAGTGAGGAAGATTTTTTGTTTATGCGTTCAAAGTTAGATGTGAGTGATGCGGTTATCGTTGGACGTGCAACCTATGATCTCGCAAAAGAACCGCTTTCTGTTCGAAATCTTCTTGTGTTTACGCAATCCGTTTCTGGTATTCAACGTGAACATGGTCGCTTGGCATGGATGAATCCGGCTGGGGTTGATGTGATGGCAGAGCTCAAACGTCTTGGTGCTGAGCGCGTGTGTATTTTGGGTGGTCGTGCCGTATATGAGTGGGCGTTCGAGCAAGATTTGGTTGATGAGGTGTATCTCACCATCGAGCCACTTGTGTTTGGCAAAGGAATTTCATTGATGGATCACGGAGACTATCTCAAGCGTTTTTCACTGAAATCGGTTGAGCAAATAAATGACTCGGGAACAGTGCTGCTGCAGTATTCACGTGCATTGACGTAAAACTTGTTCTGTGGTTTGATGTTCGGCTCTGCTGAAACGTATTTTCAGGTGGACTGTGTTCTGCAGAGATGGACCTTTTACTCGTGCGGAGACAAAAATGAGTCGGTTCTCATGGGTGGCGCGAACGCCGCTCGACCGTGTGTTGTTCGCGCCGTTCTCGTACCCGGTGTACGGGTTTACGGCGTCGGTTGCGCTGTGGAGCCTCGTGTTCTCGTGGTGGCTCGTGCTCGTAGGCATGATCTTCACGGTGTTACATGAGCTGGCGCATGCTCGTGCGATGCGTCGTTGTTGCGTGACCGTCGATTCCGTCTTTCTGACTGGACTTATGAACGGAACGAGAGCTTCGCTCGACGATGTGTCTGAAGATGGTTACGCCACCATCCTGCTCGCGGGGCCGGTGACAAGCGCAGTGTTCGTTGGCACGCTTCTGGTGTTGACGACAATGTTCCCGGCGCATGTAGTAGAGAGCATGACGGTTGTGTACCTGCTCTCGTGGCTGACGCTGATCAACATGCTGCCGGCACTCGTTCCGCCCACCGATGGTACTCAGTTCGTGAAGCTGCTCGCGGGGAGTTCGTCTCGCAGAACAGTCTTGTTCACCGGCTTGGGTGTCATCCTTGTGTCGTCCGCGTCGGCCAAGTACTTCTTGGGTTCGCACTGGACGTACTGGGTGTTGTCGGTCATCAACGTGCTCGCGCTGGCGCAGGTCCTGTGGCTGGTGCTGAAGCGTCCTGCGCCGATAGCTCTTCGCGGGCGGCATACGAAGTGGTACGTGTTTGCTGCCGTGCTCGCCGTCATCGCGCTCGGTGCCTCTGGCTTTGCTCTGCAGGAGCTGGCCACGGCCGGCGTGTCGGACCTCGTGTTCCGCGATTCCGTCTACAGCCTGATCGGGGGCTGAAGGCGGTCTTTTTTTATGCGTTTTTACACACAATGTAGGTTGGAACGGTCGTTGGATTATGTGTGGCGCTGTATGTACTGAGAAGGGCAATGATTCGATGTAATCCGTCGATGTGAGAGGCCATTTCATTTTCCCATTTTAACGTGAGACTTGTTGTAAATCCCTGCGTTCGGATTGATTCTTCTAGGCTTGCGATCAGGTTCATGCACTCTGGAACATAAGAATCTCGCTGTGCCTTATAGGTCTCAACTGCTTTCGTACCGGTTGTTCCGTCTCCAAACAGCGGTGCCGGCAAGACTTCTGAAACGAGGTGACGATGTTCTGGCAGCACTAGTGTTTGCAGTGCCGACACCGGAAAGGCTGGGACATACCACCATTGTGTGAATCCTGCGTCTGTGAGTTCTGCGATCGCTTGTGTTGTCCACCCGAGACTCCGAGTCGCCCATGTACTTTCCGGAGCCGTCTTTTGAAGGTCGAACATGACGTCTTGTAAGGATGTAAGCGTTGCTTGCTCTTGCCAAAAGGGAATGGATTTCATAGGTATATTGTGTGCTGAGTATAGACCAATGTTTCGCTTTCTTTGTATGATGAAGTTACATGTCGCCTATGAACGATTCATTGACCCTGCCTGGTTCGAATAGTGGAAAGGAACTCATCCGCGAGGTTGAGGGTGTTCGCTATGAGCGTTGGCCGATCAAAACGCACGTGGTGATGCCGGACGATGAGATCTCTCTTGTGGTGGATCATTATGCAAAACCACATCTCAAAGAGGGCGATGTGTTGTTTATGAGCGAACGTGTGGTGGCGATTACGCAAGGACGTTCGTATAAGATCGATGACATTGAAGCTCGTCCGTTAGCTGTGAAGCTTTCGAAGTACGTTCACAAGACGCCAGCCGGGATTGGGTTGGGAAGTCCGTGGACGATGGAGCTCGCGATCCGTGAGGTTGGAACGTTTCGTATTCTTCTTGCGGCGGCAGTTGCGGCAGTCACAAAGCCACTTGGCATTCGAGGCATGTTTTATCGCGTGGCTGGACGTGAGGCGGCCGCGATTGATGGACCGTGCGACTACACGCTTCCGCCATATAACACATGTGCAACCCTTGGGCCAAAGGATCCGAATGGTGTAGCGCGCACGCTTGCTGAGCAGTTTGGGGTAGAAATCGTGATTATTGACGCGAACGATCTCGGAGTAGATGTGTTGGGTCGTTCAAAGAACGCGCCTTCTGCAGAAGTTGCGGCAGAGATCTTTAAGGATAATCCGCTCGGACAGTCTTCTGAGCAGACGCCGCTATGTATTGTTCGTCGAGCGTAGTTACTCAAGAATCGTCTTCAATACTTCGCCCTTGCTGACAGTGGGAGGGCTACCACTTAAGACAGAAAGTTCTTGGCAGGCACCAATGCCTGTTTCTTCTGAATCTTCTAAGGCGATGCATTGGCCAATGCATTCACTGCTGTCGGTGCATTCTGTACCAGCGTCATCCAGGCGGGAGGCGCACGCAGTGGTTCCTTCTGGTGTGGTGCGAAGATCGCCCCCGCTTCGGTCACAGGCGATTTTGGCTTCCGTTGGGTTTGGAATGATGATGCCGTCCTCGTCTACTTCTAGGACCGTTTCGGTGGGAACAGTAGAGGGCTCGGGTTCGGGTTCGGGCTGTGAAGTCCACCACCAGAGTTCGCCGGCAACAAGAAGAATCACCACAGCAACGCCTGTGATCCACGGCCATCGAGACCGGCGATTGCCAGAATCGAAGGTAATCTTTCGGCCGGCTACTCTGCGTGCCATCACTTCGTTTCTACAAGTTCTAAGAGAATGCCGTCTGGGTCTGAGATGAGCGCATGATTCAGGCCGCTGCTATCTTCGCGTGATCCCGAAATGGTTACCCCTTGTGATTGCAGTTCTTCAATCGCTTCTTCGAGATTGTCGACGCTAAGCGCAACGTGTTTTGTGCCAAGTGCCTTGAGCTCACTCACCATGTTTTGTCGGTACATGGGAAGCCCACGATCTCCATTCGTGTCCCACAGTTCAAGAATAAATCCGTCGAGTTCAAGACGGGCAATAGTTGCCTGTGGATCTTGCTGTTCCCATCGACCTACTTCCGTGAATCCAAACTTTTCGTAGAACTTCACGCTGCGGTCGAGTGTGCCCACGCTGAGGGCGACATGATGCGGATGGAATGTCATAGTGTGCACATAGTAGCGAACGTGGACCATTGCGAGAACCGCTGTGGCCACGTACTGTGAACTGTTATGGCATCTAACGACGCACAACGAGTAAAAGACGCGCTCGACATCGCGGAAGTGGTGGGTGAGTACGTGCAGCTCAAACGAGCTGGCGCCAACTTCAAGGGGCTGTGCCCTTTTCATTCCGAGAAGTCGGCTTCGTTTAATGTGCATCCAGAACGTCAGATCTGGCATTGTTTTGGCTGTTCAGAGGGTGGCGACGTGATTTCGTTTGTGCAGAAAATTGAGGGAATGGAATTTGTGGATGCGTTGAAATTATTGGCAACACGGGCTGGTATTGAACTGAAGCCACCGACACCTGCGCAACAGCGTGAGCGAACAGAGCGCGCTCGAGCCGCGGAAGTGATGTCGTTGGCAAAAGCGTTTTATCATCAGGCGTTGTTAAAGAGTGAGGCGGGTGTGTTGGCGCGTGACTATTTGAAGTCTCGCGGGTTTTCTAAGACAACTGTAGAAGATTGGGAAATAGGGTTTGCGCCTGAATCGTGGGACGCCTTGGTTGGGTTTTTACATAAGCGGGGCATCAAAGACAACGACATTGTGTTGGCTGGGTTGGCGAATCATGGAAAGAAGGGTGGACTCTATGACCGTTTTCGTCGGCGAGTCATGTTTCCGCTGCGTGATGTTCATGGTGAAACCGTTGGGTTTACCGCTCGTGTTCTTCCGGGGGCAGATGATGATTCACCAAAGTATGTGAATACGCCTCAAACCGTGCTGTACGACAAAAGTCGTATTCTGTTTGGGCTAAGTAAGGCAAAGAAGTCGATTCGAGAAGAGGGGGAGGCTGTATTGGTAGAAGGTCAAACGGACGTGATTTCTTCGCATGCAGCCGGAGTCACCAATGTTGTGGCTTCTTCTGGAACGGCGCTGACAGAACATCAGGTGAAATTGCTCAAGCGTTTTGCGCCCCGCATTATCTTGGCGTTCGATGTGGACTTGGCGGGAAGTGAAGCGACAAAGCGTGGAATTTTGTTAGCGATTCAAGAAGGGCTTGATGTACGCGTGGCGCGTGTGCCAGATGGAAAGGACCCAGACGAATGTATTCGCCAAAGCGTGCAGACGTGGCGCGATGTGATTGCAGATCGTCAAACGGTGATGGATTTTGTGTTCGAGCTTTCGAAGCAGGGTCGAGATCCGCACGACGTGCACGACAAAAAGAAGATTGTAGAAGAGGTGATGGAAATGCTTCGTGCGATTCCAGATGTGGTGGAACGGGAGCACTATCTGCAGAAGTTGGCCGGACTCGTACGTATGGACGAGAACATTCTTCGGGATGAGTTTACAAAGAGCTCTCGTTCGGGCCAGCCAGTACGAGCCCAGGGCACCGGTAGTCAGGCATTGCAGCAGCGCTCGCAACAGCGTTCAGACGCGTTACCGCCTTCTTCTCGCGGCACTTCTTCTGAGATCGTGACAGAGCATGTGGCAAAGACGCTTCGTCATACATTGTCTGAAAATCTTCTATCGTTGTTGCTCTTTGAGCCTTCCTTGCTTAGTCGAATTATCCCCAGTTTTAGGGAAGAAGCACTTGTTGAGGAACTTCGTCCTCTTTACAGCACGCTTCAGAATACGTACTCTGCAGGAAACGGTTCTCACGAGAAAGAAGTCATTCGGCGAGCTATTCAGGAAGAACTACCCGCGCTCGCTTCTCGTATCGACGCCCTATTGCTCTCTGCCGAGGAGTCTTGGGGCACAACCGAGTATTCGGCGCCTGCCTTTCACGAGGCTTTTGATGTTGCGCAACGTCGTCTGATGGAAGACTACGTTCGTGATGCGCTTCGCATGGCACAACATGCGCTTGCCGAAGCGGAACAGAATGACTTACCCGAGCGCGTTACGGCTCTTTCTGAAAAGATCCAGCGTATGCTCGATTTCTTGCAGAACCTCTCTCATGCCAGCAAAGAAGAAGACAACGAAGAAGACCGCCTCGAAGAAGCGAGCGGGAAAGAGCACATCGACCACGTCGCGTAAGACCTCTTCGCGTTCTTCAGCGAAGAAAACGATGAAAAAGTCGGCAAAGCGAGCATCGACAAAGAAGTCGACGTCTGCGCGTTCTACGAAACAGAAGACAACTCGAGCAAAAAAGCCTGTAGAAGTAGAGGTGGAAGCGCTTAATCAAGGAAAGATTGATTACCTTGTTTCAAAGGGGCATAACCGAGGTCGTGTTTCGAACGACGAGATTTTGTTTGCGATGCCGCACCTCGAAGATTACTTGGACGAGTTGGAAGACTTGCTCGACACGTTTCACCAATTTGGAATTGAAGTTGTTGAGGCGGCTCCAAAGAAGCGTCGATTGTCTGTTCCTGGGCTCAAGCGTTCTGATGAGCCAGAAGTAGAACAAATCGACAAGAAATCACTCAAGGACTTGGAGGCAGCTCTTACATCTGACTCGATTCAGATGTATTTGCGTGAAATTGGAAAGGTAGACCTGCTTACCGCTCAAGAAGAGGTAACGTTGGCGAAGGCGAAAGACGAAGGAGACCGTGAGTCCTTCCGAAAGCTGATCGAAGCGAACTTGCGTTTGGTGGTGTCGATTGCCAAGAAGTACACCGGACGAAATCTCACGTTGCTGGACCTTATTCAGGAAGGAAACCTTGGACTGTTCCGTGCGGTTGAGAAGTTCGATTACAAAAAGGGATACAAGTTCTCGACGTATGCCACATGGTGGATTCGTCAGGCGATTACGCGTGCGTTGGCTGACCAGTCACGAACGATCCGTATTCCGGTTCACATGGTGGAAACCATCAACAAGTTCACGCAGATCGAGCGTCAGTTGGTGCAGGATTTGGGACGTGAACCGATGGCTGAAGAAATTGCGGCTGAAATGGGTATCGAGCTCGACAAGGCGCGGCACATTATGAAGATCTCGCAGGACACGGTGTCGCTCGACACGTCTGTGGGTGACGACGACGATGACGAATCACGTTTGTCTGAGTTTATTGAAGACGTGAAGACGATTTCTCCAGACGACGCAGCGTCATTGCAGTTGTTGAAGGATCACATTGGCGAAATCGTGGTAGAGCTGACGCCGCGTGAACAGAAGATTTTGGAAATGCGATTTGGACTGAAAGACGGTATTGGTCACACGCTGGAAGAAGTGGGGCAGGAGTTTGGTGTGACGCGTGAGCGTATCCGTCAGATTGAGGCGAAGGCTCTCGAAAAGATCCGTGGCAGTGACCTCGTGAAGAAGTTGGAGGATTACTAGGATGTCCGTTCGACACAACGTGGTTCGTTCAGTGCACGTGTATGAGTAAACGTCGCGTTGTACTGCTTTGTGTTCTGGCATTCGTGTTGTGCGCGCTTGTTGTTGTGGTTCCGTATGCGTTGCGTTTGCAGGAGGGCTCGACGGTAGGTGTAGAAGATTCGGAGCAGGAGTTAACTGATGTTGCAGATTCTTCTGTTGATGAGGAAGAGCTTGCGCCAGAGCCTGTTGTAGAAGAGCTTGAGGAACAAGAAGACGTCCTACCAGACGCTGTTTCGATCGAGGTGCCGTTTATCTCGCAGGCGCCGAATGGTGAATGGAATCTGCCGGACTTTCAGGATGCGTGTGAAGAAGCGTCTGTCTTGATGGCAGCTGCGTGGTTGCGAGGAGAAACGGTGAAACCAGCACCTGCGCAGGCACGTCAGCAGATTGAGGAGCTGATTGCGTGGCAGCAAACGCGTGGTCGGTACACACTGGATCTTTCCACAGAAGACACGAACGCGTTACTGCAAGACTATACGGGTTATGTCGATACAGAAGTACGTGTGGTAGAAGTAGCAGATGATCTACGTCGTGAGCTAGCGAAGGGCAATATCCTTATTTTGCCGATGAATGGGGCTGTGTTGCCGAGTCCATTTTATACAGCGCCTGGGCCAGAGCGACACATGCTTGTGGTGAGCGGCTATACGGCCGATGGTGGATTTGTGACTCAGGATCCTGGAACCGTCACGAAAGGTGAGGACTATGTGTTTGCCGCGAGTGACTTTGTAGCATCGATTCGCGACTTTCCGTCTGGGTATCACGCGCCGATTACGCGTACCGACAAGCTGATGATTGTGGTGCGTCCGGCAGACAGTCCTGTGGGTGGTTTTGAGTAGTTCGTTGACCTTCTAGGTGAACTCTTTTAGTATTCTGTACGTTCATTCCGGGGTAGCTCAGTGGTAGAGCAACTGGCTGTTAACCAGTAGGTCATGGGTTCGAGCCCCATCCCCGGAGCCATGAAAAAACGTCCCTAACGGGGTGTTTTTTTGTTACTATCACTTGATAATTCATTGTCTTTTGGAAAGAAAAGACCTCCCGTTTTGGGAGGTCTTTTTTCCTGAATATTCGACCTGTTGATCAAATGCTCGGGAAGGTGAGACGTGGCAGCGTCTCGGTGGAAGCGTCTCGGACGAGCGCTCCGCGAAGGTATGGAAGATGCGTTGTGATCCACTTCTGCCAAAGCGGGATGGGAAGGGCTCCCAGGGGCTACTCGGCCGCGCTCGCGATCACCTCGTTCCAGGTGCTCTCGAAGGGCTGCGTGCAGCTCTCGTCGTGCACCAGCGCGTGGCGGCACCAGAAGTCCAGCTCGTCCTCGTTGTTGCCTTCGAGGCTGGGGTCGGTGGGCTCCTTGGCCGCGCTCGTGCCCGCGAACCCGGTGTAGAGCACCCAGCGCTCGCTCTCGTTGTCGTAGCCGGCGATGACCGTGAAGAGGTTGGTCTGCGGCTTCTCGACGTCGAGGACGACCCGGGACGGGATGTCGCGGCCGGCGCGGTACGCGAACGTGCACGTCTCGGAGGGCTTCACCACCGTGGCGTTCACCAGGGCCGACTGCCCGATCACGCGCCCCATGTCGATCGACTTGAGGTAGAACGTGCCCTCAGGCAGTTCCACCTTGCCGATCGCCTCGCCGAGCAGATCCGAGGCCTCGGGGTGGGCCTTCAGGTGCTCGATGGTGTGGGGCAGCAGGTGAATGGTGCAGCCGCAGGCGGTCGTGTACTCGGTCTTCATCGTTCTCTCCTCGGGGTTGTGTCTCCGACGTCATCGCTGACGAACGGCGTTCCGAATCGCATAGAATCCCAATAGAAAGGGGATCTGCGGTCCGGGACGCCGTTCATCAGTGCCCGCTTGCAATCGACGAATTACTAGTGTGCTATATACATAATAGCACACTTATATATTTTGTCAAGTAATCTGTGACACATGACAAATAGCTTGTAGGTCGTTTGGTTGCGTGGATGTTATGTGTCCAATGCAGCGCTTGTGGGCCAGGAGAACTCTGTAATGGTCGTTCTAATCTCTTCTACAACTCCCTGCTAGACTCGAATCGCTGAAAATTGCATGGAAACGAAGCGCCTTCCATATGGGAGGTCTTTGTTCCTAAACGCTCAATCATTGAGCTGCTGGAGAGAGGGGAGCTCTAATGGCGGCTCTAACCTCCTTCACAGTTCGGAGCCATGACGAGGCACCCCGAGAGGGGTGTTTTGTGTTGCTTGTGTTCCGCGCTATGCTTTTTGTCATGAAGACCTGGAAGGCCATTATTCGCGTGTCTGTTGTTGCCGTACTTTCGGCAGCGTTTGTGTTGCCAATGGCTGGATCTGTTGCGGTACCTCAGGCAGATGCGTTGGGCATTGTTGTACATCCTTCTTCTGAGATGGGGCACAGTTCACACTGTGAGGGAGAGGCGTGTAGAAGTGTGCAAGAGCAGTGTGCGTTTCATTGTTTGCAACAACCAGTCTCCGATCCGGTTGAGTCTATTTCTGTTCCTGTTGTTACCAAAGTTGTCGCGCTTGTCGTTCCGTTTGTGCCCGTTCGTACGTTGGTGATAGCAGCTGCCGATGTGCGTACTATTGATCGTGTTCCGATTACACCCGTTTCTACACATGTTCTTGTGTTGCGTGAGTGATGCATTCTTCCGTTCTGACGGTGTTAGATCTGTAGAATGTATGTATGACAAAACGATTTATGGTTGCGGTAGGGCTCTTTGTGGTCGCTATCGTGTTAGTAAGCGTTACGCTTGTTTCGCGGTTTGCTGGAGAAGAGGTTGAAGGATGGCCGTCTGGAACAGTTGCTTCAGCGCAGGCTGTCTCACATGACTTCGGTGTAATCAATATTGAGGGAGGTAATGTAGAACATGTGTTCGAGTTGCAGAACACATCGAGTGAGCCGCTTGAGGTTCGTGGTGCGCAGACTTCGTGTATGTGTACAACAACAACCATTGAGACGGCGGAGGCAATCTCTCCAGTATTTGGTATGCACACTTCCCTTGATGGCTACTCAGAGGTTGTTGCTCCAGGGGAATCCTTCCAAGTTCGAGCCGTGTTTGATCCGTTAGCACATGGACCAGAGGGAACGGGTTCGATTCGTCGAACGGTTGATGTCTTTACGAGCGCTGCTCCGGACGGGGCGGTTGCCGAAGAAGACTCACGCGTTCCAAATGGTTCCGTTGTGTCTCTTACGTTTACCGGTGAAGTTGTTTCCGTGGCTGCGTATGAAGAGATGACTCCTGTAGCTGTTGAGGCACAGTTCGATGTTGAGGAAGGCCCGTTCCAGTTTGCTGACATAGAACACGACTTTGGTGTTGTGTTGCAAAGTGGAGGTCTGGTGACACACGACTTTCCGTTCCAATACAACGGAGAGGGAGTGGTGGAGATTGAGAATGTTGTGGGAAGCTGTGCTTGTACAACCGGTTCTGTTGATCGTACAAGCTTTGCATCTGGAGATACGGGCGTGCTAACAGTTGTGTTTGATCCGAACCTTCATGAAGAACCAGAAGGAAGGTTTTACAAGTCGGTGGTACTCGAAACGGCGGGAGATCAAGCAGATGCAGAGGTAAAGATTTGGGCAGAGATCGATTTGGATCTAGGTCCAGAAGCGTACACCCTTCAGGGACCACATGTTGATTAAGAATAACTACTATGAATGGAGAACAAAAAGATATGAAGACTGAATCGAAGAGTGAAGACCTGAATGCATCAACCATGCGCGGTCTTATTGATCGTATGGCCTCTCGTCTCGCGTTTCGCGTGGGGATGATGTGTGGGGCATTGCTGCTTTCAGCGGTACTGTTTGTGTTCCTATTCCTCTTTTTTGGAATTCGGAATGGCTCTACGGCGTCTACGACTCCTACCAATGATTCAGATAGTACGTTTGTAGAAGACTCGGGCGTTCTTCCAGATCCGTATCCAGAAGTCACTGGAGAGGTTGTTATCCGGGAAGATGATCATGTACGTGGCGATCGTGACGCTGATCTCTTACTTGTTGAGTATTCTGATTTTGAGTGTCCGTTTTGTCAGAAGTTTCATGATACAGCGCAAGAGCTTGTTGACCAGGGAATAGATGGGAAGTCAGTTGCGTGGGTGTATCGACATTACCCGCTTGATTTCCACGAAGATGCACAGAAGGCTGCAGAGGCATCTGAGTGTGTGGCGGAACTTGCAGGGAATGATGGATTCTGGATATTCACCGATCGATACTTTGAAGAGACGAAGTCGAACGGAACAGGTCTTCCGCGTGAAGAGAATTGGGATGCGCTCGCACGAGAGGCGGGGGTAACAAATCTTACTGCGTTTAATTCCTGTATCGATTCAGGGAAGTATGAAGACCGCGTGTTGGCTGACATGGAAGAGGGGGCTTCATACGGTGTTACCGGAACGCCTGGTAATATTGTGGTAGATCAGTCAACTGGAGCAGCACGTCTTGTTGAAGGAGCGTATCCACTCGATTCCTTTGCGGAAGTTTCGGAGCTGCTCGCGTCTGAATAGGGGTGTTCCGTTGTGTTAGTCTAGAAGTTGATAACGACGACCTACGTGAAACGACTCATTCTCCTTGTATTCATTCTGCTGTGCGCTACTGGAATAGTGGTCGCGTTTAGCGTGCTGTCTAAGAATGAATCTCTGCAGGATGAGGAACAAGATGAACCTGTTGTTGAATCGATATCCGAAGAGGAGGGATTGAGTTTCTCCTCTTCGGATGCGTCTAAAGGAGAGCAGGAATTATCTGATGAACTCGAGATAGAAACGAGTGAATCTGTTGAGAGTAGTTCAAGTGTACAAACCGATTCTGGGGTGCGTGTAGTTGATATCGAGGTGTATCAGTGGGGGTACGAGCCGAGCCTTATTGTGTTGAGTCCGGGTGAACAGGTGAAGTTTCGATTCACCTCTCGTGATGTAGAGCATACGTTCTCCGTTGCGTTGGAAGATGGTGTTGTGAACTTTGTTGCACGGCCGGGAACGGTAAATGAGGCTGACTTTATCGCTCCGTTGGTTCCTGGAGACTACATAGCTGGTTGTAACATTCAGTGTGGCTCCGGCCACCTTCGTATGAAAGGAACGATTCGTGTTGAGTAATAGCGTGTATGTCTCATTCTTCCTCCTACACGATCGCGAACATGCATTGCGCTTCGTGCGCGGTCAATATTGAGAAGGAACTTGCAGATGTGCCGGGCGTTCTTTCTGCCAAGGTGAATGCCGTGACAGAAACGGCATTGATTGAGTCAGAGCAACCTCTTGCAATCGAAACGCTTCAAGAAGCAACGAGCCGCGCTGGTGATTATGTGATTGCATCTTCGGGTGGTTCCGCTGCTGATCATTCAGGTCAGATGAGTGATCGTGCACATCAGGGTGGGGATGGAGAACATGATCATGCGCCAGCTGCTGGAAGTTCTGCCTATCGCAAAACCCTCGTTGCCGTTGTGGGTGCACTCTTCGTGCTCGCCGTCTTGATTGTCTTTCAGTTTTGGGTAGATGTTCCGTATGAAGGATGGATTGCGCTTTTGCTTGCTACACCCGTTCAGTTTGTTGTGGGAGCTACCTTTTACAAAGGAATGTGGGGGCCGCTGAAGCGGGGTCGAGCTAACATGGATACGTTAATTGCGTTGGGTTCGACAACGGCGTATGCGTATAGTTTTGTGTCGCTTTTGATTCATTCGGAGCCAGAGTTGTTCTTGGATGCGTCTGTTGCCATTGTTTCGCTTGTAGCGTTGGGACGGTTGTTGGAGTCTCGTGCAAAGGGGCGCGCGTCTGCAGCTCTTCAGGAGTTGTCGCGCCTACAACCTCAGGTGGCACATCTTGTACTTGAAGGAGGTGACATGCGCGATGTGTCTGTGTCTGAACTAAAGGTAGGAGATCGTGTGCGTGTGAAGGCGTCTGAGCAGGTCCCTGTAGATGGAGTTGTTGTTGAAGGATCTTCTTCTGTTGATGAGTCGCTGATTACAGGAGAAAGTTTTCCTGTTCAAAAGGAGATAGGAGCTTCGGTGATCGGGGGAACACTGAATCAACGAGGAACGTTTGTGTTGCGAGCAGAAGGCTTGGGTTTGGATTCTGTTCTCTCTCAAATGACGCGCATGGTTGAGGAGGCTCAGATGTCGAAGGCGCCGATTCAAAAGCTAGCAGACACCATTTCTGCGGTGTTTGTTCCGGCCTTGCTTCTGATTGCCATTGGAACCTTTTTCGTTTGGTGGTTGGGTGGATTTGCAGATGTTTCTGGTGCAGTGCTCGTGCTGGTTTCTGTATTGGTTGTCGCATGTCCATGTGCTCTTGGTCTTGCGACGCCAACCGCTGTTATTACAGGTGTTGGGAATGCAGCTCGGCGCGGCATTCTTGTGCGTGACGCAGAAACACTTCAGCATGCTCGGAACACGTCCGTAATGGTGTTCGACAAAACGGGAACGATCACACAGGGAAGTCCTACGGTGACCCAGGTGCTGGGTGATGCTACTCAAACGCTTTCTGTTGCGGCAGCATTAGAATCTGCTTCTGAACATCCACTTGCGTCTGCTGTATTGAACTACGCACAAGAGCAGGGTGTGACTACTTCGACCGTAGAGGCATTTGAGGCGGTAACGGGGCAGGGTGTTCAGGGGGTCGTTAATGGTGAGGCTGCCGCCATTGGAAGCTTGCGATTTATGAAGGAGCGTTCGGTTGCCGTTCCTGAAGAGATTGAAAAACAGGCACAAGTGCTTGAGGCTGCTGCACAGACCGTTGTGTTTGTGTCTCGCGGAGAAGCCCTTCTTGGAGCGCTCGCTATTACTGATCCTGTAAAAGATACGTCTGCCGAAGCAGTTCAAGTTCTGAAGCGGATGGGAATACGGAGTTCATTACTTACGGGGGACGCAGAGGCTACGGCGCGTGCTGTGGCTTCAGAGGTGGGTATTGAGACGTATACTGCGGATATGCGTCCGGAAGAAAAGCTGACTGCTATTTCTCGCTTACAACAAGAAGGGGAGGTAGTGGCGATGGTGGGTGATGGTGTGAACGACGCACCTGCTCTTGCACAAGCCAATGTGGGAATTGCAATGGGGGCCGGAACAGACATTGCACGTGAAGTCGCTGGCATGACGTTGATTCAGGGTGATTTACTGAAGGCGACAGAAGCAATCCAGATTTCGCGGGTAACGATGCGGTTGATTAAGCAGAATTTGGGGTGGGCGTTTGTCTATAATCTTGTTCTCATTCCGGTGGCCGCATTTGGATTGTTGCATCCTGCCTATGCGGCAGGAGCGATGGCTCTTTCGTCTATTTCTGTGGTGTTGAATTCACTTCGAGTTCGGCGTTGATGTCTCAGCATGTATTGAGAGATTGTCGTGTGATCTGATGATGGTTCCGATGTCCTTCACAGTTTGGAGCCATGGGTCTGAGCATCGCCTTCAGGCGGCGAGCAGACCTCTGTTTTGAACGAGGCACTCTGAGAGACGCGTATGTGCTACGCTTCCTGTGGGAACATAGCTCGTCTTTATGATCGATCATGTCACAATCAAGGTTACTGATCTCGAACGTAGTGCTGCATTTTACGAGCAAGCGCTATTGCTATTAGGGTACAAGCGATTCGAAGGAGATTTTGACGGTGCTGTTGGTTTTGGCAGTCAGCATCAAGAAGATTCATCAGGGCATCTTTGGATGTTTGAAGAGGGTAATCTGAAAGCTGTTTCTTGCGTTCACATTGCTTTTACAGCTCACGATGAGGAACAAGTTACAGCTTTTTTTGAAGCTGCACTTGCCGCAGGCGGAAAGGATAATGGAGCGCCTGGAATGCGGCCCGAGTACGGAAATGCATATTACGGTGCGTTTGTACTGGATCCCGATGGAAACAATGTTGAGGCGACTTGCTCTGTTGTGAAACTAGGTGAATAGAGAATATGAAGTTGTTTCTTACTTCGTCTTGTATCTCCGAAAATCTTCGTGATCCGTTTTTGAATTTTCTAGACCGGCCCGTTCAAGACACGAAGTTATTCTTCATTCCAACTGCATCTGATGTGGAAGAGAATAAGTTCTACACATGCAAGTCAATGGATGATTTAGCAGCCGTTGGGCTCAACCCTGTTTGGTATGCGCTGAAACATAAAACGAGGGAGCAACTCAAGCGGGAACTTTCACAGGCAGATGTGATTTGGGTGAATGGTGGGAATACGTTCCATCTGCTTGAGGTTGCTCGTAAAACAGGGTTTCTAGATGTGGTGCGGGAGTTAGTTGTTGAGCATGGTGTTTGTTATGGGGGAACGAGCGCGGGTTCAATATTGGCGTCTCCCACTATTGTGGCAGCAACGTGGGGTGGAGATGCGGCTGATCCGAACATGTCGAATCTTCAAGATTTTTCGGCCTTACATCTGGTTCCGTTTTTGACACACGTTCATTACGATCCTGGACTTGAGCGCGATGAATTGGATGTTCGTAGGAACGAAGAGGGCGTTCCCATCTATGCCATTCAGGATGGTGGTGCCGTAGAAGTAAATGGTGACGTTGTCACGGTTCATGGGGCTGTCGAGGAGTTGTGAACGAGTGTTCCAATCTCCTTCACAGTTTGGAGCCATGACGAGGCACCCCGAGAGGGGTGTTTTGTTTTGGCACGGCCTTCATAAAAGAAAAACACCTCCTGTGTCGAACTACAGTAAGGTGGTATTACCAGTCTTTGGGATAGCAGAGCCGGTTTCTGCAGATCTCATTACCTTGGCATTCCTTGCTCTGGTAGCAGAAGCAACGTGCCGTGAATCGTTCACCCTTCGTGTGATTTGCGAACACTTGCTGTTCACGCGCTGGAACAGCGTACTTCTTGCACGATCGGGTGCTGACGTCGCGATACGTTGTGAGTGCGCGGGTGCGTCGCTTGGTGTAGTTCGCTTCCGCCTTTTTCACAACTTCTTGTTGCTGCGACTGCGTGTGCACCGACTCTTTGCCACCCATCCACTGGTTCCATCCGTGTTGGAAGAACAGATAGGACGACAGTGCAGAGAGGAGTAGTCCGATCACGAGACCCGCGACCGCACCCTTTTCTTCTTTGGTGCTATATCCGATCAGGATGCATACGCCGGTCACCACAAGAACGATTACCGCGAAGGGCAGCACGCCCCATGCGATAGCCAGTGCGAACGCCGCGGCGACTACAAGGAACAGGGCTACAAGCAAACATCCCATTTGATCCTCCGTTGGGCAGGGAAGGGATAGATGTATCATGGTGGCCCCGTGTTGTCACGTGTCTGCAGCTCGCAGACTCCAAGATGTGGGTGACGTTTCGTGGTATTCTTAGGTCACCAATATACGTCTATGATCTACGGTTCCGATCTTGAGAAGCGATACGAAATGAAGTCCGATACGGTGTTTGCGTTAAAAGGTGTGGACGTTTCAATCGAAGAAGGTGAGTTTGTGGCGATTGTGGGCACTTCGGGCTCTGGAAAAACAACATTGCTGCAATTGCTTGGGGGCCTTGATAAGCCTTCTTCTGGCGAGGTACGTATTGATGGCACTAGTTTGCGTGACATGACTGATGCGGAATTATCCTCATTCCGCAATAAAAAGATGGGCTTTATTTTTCAGGCTTTTTATCTTCAGCCGTTCTTGAGTTTGCAGCAAAATGTCGAGGTGCCCATGATGTTTGGTTCTGAGTCGCCGGAAGCGCGAGCAGCGGCTGCCGCAACGGCTATTGAAGCTGTTGGGTTAAAGGATCGTCTTTCTCACAAGCCTTCTGAGCTTTCGGGTGGGCAGCAGCAGCGTGTAGCTATTGCGCGTGCAGTTGCGCATGAACCTAAAATCTTGTTTGCCGATGAACCCACGGGCAATCTCGATAAAAACACAACCGCCGATGTGTTGTCGTTGTTGCAAAATCTGAATCGAGATCGTGGCATGACACTTGTGCTGGTGACACATGATGAAAATGTGGCTGCGACGGCGAATCGGATTATTCGCCTGGAAGACGGTGAAGTTGTTGCTTAGCATATTTTTATGCTGAATCTTCGAGATGCGTTCATACTGACCAAATCCAAGTTGTTAGCCAGAAAGGGTCGAAGTATTGGAACGGCGATTATGATGTCCCTTGGAATCGTTGTGTTGATGTCTGCAAGCTTTGCGGCTAAGGGCGTTGAAAACATGGTGTTTGATCTGCTGAGGGCACCTACAAATGATCGCTGGTTTACGACGGTAACGCTGGCCGAGCCCGAGCAGAAGGATGTTGCACCCGAATTTGATCCATATGCTCGGTATCTTTCCGTTGAGCAAGCAGATCGCATTGCGACAGACATGAGTGCGAGAGACATTGTGGTCGACACGTATGTTCGTACATCGATTGAGGATACGTTTGCGTTTGGTCTTACAACACGTCTTTCAGACACTGCAGAAGGTGCGACGACCTATTCGACGTTCGATTCGTCCGACAGTGATTCCGCGTATCTGTTGCAATCGTTACGTGTTAGCACGCTTGATGCGCAATTTATGGACCCGTACGTTCAAGATGGGTATTCGCTTTCGGAACGGGTTGATGGTCGAGTTCCAGTGTTGGTGCCGGCCGTTGCCGCATTGGCGCTTCAGGGGTATGTAGAGCCACGTGATCCGAGTGTGCGTCGTTCTCAGGAAGAATTTGAAAAGAAGAACCGCCTATTACAAGACACAATCGGACTTCCTGTTGTCCTACAACGGAAATCATTTGCTGAGCCGCGTGAGGAGTTTGGTCGAGACGTTGAGACTAGTGAATCAGATGTCGAAACTACATCTATTGAGTTAGTGGTAGTTGGTGTGTTGCCTGGTGATAGTTTTTTTGGAGGAGCTTCTGATTTTGGAACGACCGACTTGTTAGTGGGCAATGTGTTGCATGCTGAAGTTGCTTCTCAGCTTGAGAGTACAACGGTGGCAACGTCTATCATTGCTGAGTATGCAAGCGAAGACGACATGCAAGCAGATTTTCTGGGCGAAGAAGGTGCAAGTTTCTTTAGCTTTAGTCCTCAGGAAATTGTGTTGTCTCAAGAGCGAGTGAACGTATTTCCAATTGCTGACTCAAAAGCGGTGTTTAGCGAACTTCTCTCTTTTGCCCGGAATGCGGGGTACTGGATAGGCGGATTCTTGTTGCTTATTTCGTCGTTGTTGGTGTGGATGTCGTTGGCGCGCATTGTGCGCGATTCGCGTCGTGAAATCGGAGTGTTTCGCGCGGTTGGCGCGCGGAAGCGTGATGTCGTGAAGATTATCTTCCTGTATGCAGCTGTGATTGCTGTTGTCGCGTTCGTGATCAGTTCTGTGTTGAGTGTCGCGCTGACGATTGGCGTTTCGATTGGATGGGGTGACGTACTGTTTTTCCAGCTTGCCTCGCTGGGCGGTATTAGTAGCGTAAATCCGCCAGCCTTTGCGTTCTTTGGTGTTACGCCGTTCACTGGACTTATTTCCGTGTTGGCAACAGCTTTGGCTGCGTTCGTGGGCGCGTTCTTCCCTGCTCGAAAAGCGGCGGCGCTGGATCCTGTCGTGGCGTTGCGAGACGCGTGAGGCTTACATACCGATCGTTGTGTGATGCATAGCGATGTTGAGATATTCTCGTCCACTTCGTTTTGCTATAGTGCTTGGAGTTTCCTTTAACTGAACACAGAATAAACAATATGGAAGACCAAGTACGGTCAAAAGCGCCCATGAAACATGGAGTCATGGTTGTTGTAAGTGTTGTCGTTATTTTTGTCGCTGCGGTAGGCGTGTTTTTTCTTCTTTCAAAGGGCAAGGGCATCGATACGTTTTTTGAGGGCGTGTCTGAATTTACGACGAGTTCTGAGATGCAATTTACGGGAAATCCTGATGAACTTGCGAATTCAACGGACCCTGTAGAGAAGGGTTTTTTTCTATCTGGAGGTCAGTGCGAGGGCGAAGGTTCAAAGGAGCTGACGCATGTTCCGATGGATCCGAACGACATCGGGGTCATCGTTCCTCATGGGTTGATGGTCACAACGCACGTCACTCCTGTAGATCACCAGTACTACTACCAAACAAATCCTTCGGCCCCTAAAGATACCTATCCGGTCTACGCTCCTGCGGATGGAATGGTTGTTGGGGTGGAGCATCATGAAGAAGGAGACGAGCGTTGGCGTATTGTTATCACGTACTCTTGTACATTCTTTAGTTACTACGACCTTCTAACTGACTTCGCTCCTGAGCTTCAGGCGCAGCTGCCGGCAGACTGGGGTCCGAACAATCAAGGAAACATTCGCATTCCTGTGAAGTCAGGAGACGTGATTGGATCTGTTGGTGGACAGAGTCTCGACTTTGCTGTTTGGGATACAACAGTGTCACTTCCGGGATTGTTGTATCCAACTGCCTACAACAACGCAGAGCCTTGGAAACTTCATACCGTTTCTCCGCTAGCGTATTTCTCGGATGATGTTGCTGCTAAATTGCGTCCGAAATATGTGGGTGACAGCTCTGACCCGGACGGCAAACTCGATTACGACATCGCTGGGAAGGCAATAGGAAACTGGTTTGCAGAAGGGACCAATGGGTATCTTGGATCGACTCAATTTGGAGGTGGATCTGAGGGGTATTACCAAGGTCATTTGACGCTTGCGTATGACAACTTTGATACAGATGCTCTTACTGTCTCGATCGGTGACTTCGAAGGTCGGCCGCGTCAATTTACGGTCTCTGGTGAGGCTCTTGATTTCGCAGATGTTGATGTTTCCTCAGGGGTTGTGAAGTATCAACTTGCTGAGCGACAATTTCTCGATGCTCGCGGTGTGGGTTGGAATGGATCAGTCTTTACTGAGAGCGTTCAGCTTGTTCCGGGTGCAGTTGTTGGAACGTTGCTGATTCAAGTGTTGCCAGAAGATCAGCTTCGTGTCGAATATGTTTCTGGTAAAACTCCGGATCAAGTTTCTGAGTTTTCAGAACATGCAAAGCTGTATGATCGTGGACAGAATGCAACGATGGCTCGATCGAATACAGCTACTTGATCCTAGTAGATCCTTTGGACATGCTTGATCATCTTACAATTCGCGTATCGGACTTGGAGAAAAGTAAGCTCTTTTATGATCAAGTGCTTGCGGTGCTTGGCATGAAGATTGTACTTGGTCAGGAGGGTCGATTTTGGGGATGGGGTGAGGGAGAACATCCTGAATTTGAACTCTCTGTTCCGGAGGAGTCGGATCCACCGCATAGACGTGTTCATATTGCATTTCGTGCAAAGAACAAGGAGCAGGTGGATGCGTTTTACCAGGTAGCATTAGAGGCAGGCGCTACTACGAACGGCGAACCTGGTCCTCGACCTGACTATTCGGATACCTACTACGCTGCGTTTGTCCGTGATCGTGATGGAAACAACGTTGAAGTTTGTGTGTATTGATGAGTCCTTGTTGCGGCGTGCTATCTTATCTATTCAATAGATCTAGGACTATCTTCCCTTTTTTGTTTCGATTGTTTGCGTATTGTGGCGTGATTTCTCTCGCGCTGCTCGTTGCTGTTCCGCGTCGGGTGGAGGCGGTCTTTGCATACGAACTTGGCGAGCGAACAAAAGGGCAGATCTTGTTAGATGTCGAGCGGAATGGAGAGGCTTGGTACGTGGATCCTGCTTCAGCCACTCGTACGTATCTTGGACGTCCCGACGATGCGTTTCGGATTATGCGAGAACATTCTGTTGGCATTACAAATGCCGACTTAGCTCGCATTCCTGTTGTGGGTGAACAGGGTGTAGGTGATCAGGCGATGCGTGATCGAACGGCTGGTCGTATTTTGTTACAGGTCGAGCGCAACGGAGAAGCGTGGTATGTCGATCCAGTTGCAAAAGTCCGGCATTATCTGGGGCGTCCAGCAGACGCGTTCCGTATCATGTCTGAATTTGGAACTGGGATTACGTCGGAAAACCTCGTTCGTATTCCTGTACAGTTAGCACCGTCGGTAGATCGGTCTTCGTTGCCTTCATCTGTACGGCTAGAGGTTCCGTTCATCTCACAGGCGCCACTTGGGGAATGGGGAAATGAAACGTTTCAGGAGGGATGTGAAGAGGCGATTGTATTGATGGCCATGCGTTGGCTGCGTGGTGAAGGTGAGCCGGTGCCTGCTTCTGTTGCTCGAGCAGATCTGTTGCATGTGACAGCATGGCAGAAAGATCGAAATCGGTATCAGCCAGATCTTTCGATTGCCGATACAGCCGCGCTTCTTCATGCGTTTGATTCGTTGAGTCCCGAAGTGCATGTTCAGCCGCTTCAAAACGAGAATGCTGTTCGTGCTGAGCTTGCGGCGGGTCACTTGGTTGCACTTCCAATTGATGGACGGTTGTTGCCATTTCCATTTTATGTTCCGCCTGGGCCGCCGTATCACGTGCTGGTTGTGCGTGGCTATGATGCAGATGGAACCTTTTTGGTACATGAGCCGGGCGCTGTGACAAAAGGTGAGGATTTTCGTGTGGCGGGCGATGTCCTGTTTAACTCTATTCGTGATTATCCGACTGGCTATCACGAATACGTACCTTCCGTTGAAAAGCTCATGCTTGTTGTTCGCCCACTTGGAAGTCGTTAAGTCTTGTAGGCGCTTCGTTGAGGGGTCTTTTGGGGTTGTGTCATTTGTTGTATAATTGCAGATCCGTTTGTCTTACTCATCATCAATCTTATGAAGGGATACGTTGCAAATATCGAGCAAGAAACGCTCAAAAATACGGATTATCGCCGTGTGTTGTATACGGCAAAGAACAGTCAGCTCGTGCTGATGAATATTCAGCCGGGTGATGAAATCGGACTTGAAACGCATCATCTTGATCAGTTCATTCGCATTGAGCAGGGTGAGGCGACCGCTATGTTGGATGGCGTGGAGTACAACATGGAAGACGATTTCGCTGTTGTGATTCCGGCTGGTACCGAACACAACGTGATCAATACCGGAACCGAAGAGTTGAAGCTCTATTCGGTGTACTCTCCACCAGAACACAAAGACGGGGTGGTGCATGCCACGAAGGCCGACGAGAGTGAAGAACATTTTGACGGTGTGACCACGGAATAAT
Source organism: Candidatus Doudnabacteria bacterium (assembly GCA_020429185.1). Lineage (GTDB taxonomy): Bacteria > Patescibacteriota > JABMPQ01 > JABMPQ01 > JAGQLO01 > JAGQLO01. The sequence continues at coordinate 8,344 of JAGQLO010000012.1, read as the reverse complement.
GGTGGGCGTGTAAACAATAGATCTCCTCGCGTGAGGAGATCTGTTTATATGTGACTTCAGACTGCGCGGTTGTTCATATGCTACTATTTTGCATATGAACAAACCAACATTTCTTTCTCTTGCGCTTGCGGCAAGTGTTTTTGTGCTCCCAAGATTTGCGCAGGCTTCTACTGCCTGGCCAGCCAGTTCTGTCGCTGCACAAACGATTCGTATCGAACACGCAGATAACTACGAGCCGAGTGGTTTGTTGTGGAACGACGTGACACGTCATCTTTTTACCGTGTCAGACGATGGCAAGATAACGCGCATGCAGCTCGATGGAACGGAGCAAGAGACGCGCATCCTTTCTAAAGCAGGTGTGGGTCGCGATTTTGAAGCGATCACGCAAGTTGATCCTGAAGCGTCTACGGTCTATATCGGGCTTGAACATCCAGACAGTATTTTGGAATACAACTGGGACACCCAGACATTTGCAGAGAAACAGTGGGATCTGACATCTGTATTGACCGGTGCAAACAATCAGGGATTAGAGGGACTCACGTTTGTGCCGAATGCTTTTGTGCCGGAGGTTATGGAGCCGAGTGCTTCTGGCGGATTGTTTTATGCTGCAGTGCAGCGAACGCCTGTGCCCGGTGGGGATGTGAGAGATGATTATTTAATCTATGCGTTTGATATCGATCTGTCGCAGAGCGGTCAGATTGTGAATTGGTGGGGTATTCCTGTTCCAGCTGGAACGCCAACAAACGATGTCTCAGACCTTTCGTTTAATCCGGCTACGGGATTGATCTATGTGTTGTATGACGGGCCAAATCGGCTTGTGGAGCTGACTCCTGCGGGCGAAGTGGTGAACGACTATGAGGACGTACCTACAGCTGATCAAGAAGGAGTGGTAGTTTTGACTGATCCACCGAATGAGCGCGTTGATGTCTATTTTGCTTCTGACTCTCAGAAATCTATTTCGCGAGTCGTCGACTATCCTGTTGTGTATCCGGAACCAGAGCGTGAGGTTGTGGAAGTATCGAACGACCAGCTTGTGACCCATATGAAGTTTGATACGAACGCAGCGGATGTTTCTGGGCGGGGGCATCATGGTGTCCTTCGTGGTGATGCTTCGCTTACGGCAGATGGTCAGGTGAATGGTGCGCTGTTGTTGGATGGAGAGGGTGACTACGTGCACGTTAAAGACAGTACAGACGTTAATCTTGGAACGCATGGTCAGCGTTCGGTGAGTCTGTGGTTTAACGCCCAAGACGTGCAGTCGCGTCAGGTGCTGTTTGAAGAGGGAGCGCAGGTGCGCGGATTGGCGATGTATCTCGACGCGGGTCGGTTGTACGTTTCGGGGTGGAATACGCCCGCGAACGAAAGTGGCTGGCAAGGAACGTATCTCTCGACAGATCGTCTTCAATCAAATACGTGGCATCATGTTGTGCTTACGCTCGACGGTGATGCGACGCTACAAGAAGATGTCCTTCGTGCATACCTAGACGGTGACGAGTTTGCGTCTGGCGCAGGCTCTCAGTTGTGGGCTCATAGTGGCGACATCGGCCTTGGAGCCGTCAATGACGGTATCTTGTTCCATGATGGTCAAAACCTAGCAACAGGTACGGCTGCACTTCAAGGTAGGCTTGATGATGTTCGCATCTACAATCGTTCACTCACAGATGTAGAGGTCTATTCCCTGTATCGATTTACAGAAGAGCTTGTGTTACCTCCAGAAGTGGTGAACGACCCACTGTCACGAACGGAGTTGGTGATGCAACTTGGCTTCAATGAAGACATGATCGATCTGTCTGGGCATGCAACAGACGCGACGTCACGTAACGGTGCACGTCTTGTGGAAGCAGGAGTGTTTGGTGGTGCTGTTCAGTTTGATGGAGTTGATGACTATCTGTCGTTTACAGATAGTGCGTTGATCAATAAGGGGAAGCACGATCAACGTTCGGTGAGTCTGTGGTTTAACCCTGACCGTGTTGATGCTCGGCAGGTCTTGTTTGAAGAGGGGGGAACGGTTCGTGGACTGAATATCTACATCGAACATGGACATGTGTATGTGGCGGGATGGAACGAACCGGTGGCTGAGAGTGGATGGGAAGGAACGTATCTCGACGCTGGGGCTGTGGAGGCCGGCGTCTGGCAGCAAGTTGTTCTAACGCTCGATGGAACGTCTGAGCTTCGTGAAGGTGCGTTGAAGGCGTATCTGAACGGTCAGTTTGTTGCGGAGGGTGCTGGATCGGCGTTATGGAGCCATACGGGCGACATTGGAGTTGGAGCGACTAACAACGATACGAAGTTCGCTTCGGGAGATCGCTCTGGAACAAGTCTTGATCACTTCCAGGGCCGGGTGGATGATGTGCGCGTGTACAATCGTGTCCTCAGTACTGACGAAGTGGCGCTGAGTTCTGAGTTGTAACCGTGATGTGAGGCGATAATGAAGAAGAGGAGTGTAAATCACTCCTCTTCTTACGTGTGACTGTGTATATGTTTTCTTACGGAGTCGTTTCTTGGTGTATAGTTTGATAGAATCCGCAAATGGTGAGTTTTCTGTCTTGTATGAATGAACAAATACAAACCCGACGTCGATTGCGTTCTCTGGTTGCTCCTGTTGTGGCAACATTTTTGTTTGCGGGGGTGGCGGCGGCTTCTGCGCCAACCTTTGATTCGCTGCACGTCGGAACTACAGAGCAAGGTGGCGTTTCGTTTCTGAATGGAACCATTGTGAATGCAAACGGTCCCGTTACGATTGGAGATGACTTGCGGGTTGATGGTCGCTTGTCTCGATTGCCCGGTGAAAGTAATAAGCCGGTGATTGTGGCGGATGACTTCACCGTAGAGGGAGATGTACAAGCTAACAATCTATACACCAAGACAGAAGTAGATGCGCTGATCGCTGCGATCGAAACAGGGGAGTCGGTTGATCTGTCTTCCTATTACACCAAAACAGAATCGGATGCAGCGTATTATTCCCGTGCTGCATTAGATACCTCACTGGCGGCAAAGGCAGATGATACGGATTTGGCGAATTATGTGTCGAAGGCAAGCCCTTCTTGGACGGCTCGAACAGGGTACTCAATTTTGACAGCGCCTTCCTTTACTCCAGCGCAAAGTATCGGGCCTGTGCTAGATCTGAGTAGTTTTAATGCGAATGTGCTTGGAACAATTCTTGCAGGACAATCTGGAGAAACGATTTTGTATTCGGCACCCGTGGATGTTCCTCATGGTGCGACAATCACTGGTCTTTCTGCCTACATTGGTGACCTTTCGGCGACGGTAGATGAAGACACTGTGTTGACGTTTACAAGTACGAGTGTGAGCGAGGGCACTGGAACCATTGGAACGATTTCAACTGAAGGGTTGGGAAGTACGGGATCATCTATTGAGCTTACTGCTCCAACTCTTGATGCTGACTACACAACGGTAGATCTGTCTGATCGTGTGTATTTGGCGAATGTAACCTTCTCTGGTGCAAGTCAGACGCTTTTTTGGGCACGTGTGGCGTACTCGTACACGGAGCCATACTAGGCTTGAACTCGCTTCGAAAATCTGCCAGTCTACGGAAGTTCCGGTGTTGTGTTCGCTTTTTGTTATTTGAATGCCAAGATCTTTTTTTTGGCGAAGTACGTGTCTTTTATTGACTGAGACCTGTATTTGGGTCGGGAGGCAAAGGTGTCCAAGGGGCGCTGGTTCTGGCCGTTTTCGCGGCGGACTGATGATGTGATGGAAGACGATTCCCAGGAGGGGGATCATGAATTAGGAGCGGCGCTCCCTCGGGTTGCTCCCGAGCCTGTTCGTTCGCAGCGACAGCGAGCAGCTCATGAGATGAGTCGACCGCCGCCGTCTGCGCCGCCCGTTGCGACGGAGCCGCCGCGTGGGAGAACTCCGGAGCCCTCGGCTCCGCCGGGTAGTCGGTCGCAGCGGATCGTTGCACCACACCCTTCGTGGATGCCGCGTGAGCAAGACGAACCGTTTGATCGTCGCGGCGTGTCGCCTCCGAAGTCCGGTAGTCTGCTGATTGCCACTTCGTTCGACGTGCGAGCGGTTGTGGGCATGCTCAACGTCATGGCAGATGCAGAAGCGCGTTTTGGTGAGGCACTTCGTCCTGGATATGTGTACTTCGATCCAGGAGTCGGTCTGGTGGAGATCGACTCGCGGTTCACGTTCGGTGATGGCACTCCCGGATCGCTCCATGTTCCTCGTCAGTTGCTTGGGGCGGGTGGTGGCTTAGCTGGCCTGCAGTCCATGCTGGCGAACCGTGGGCGGTACCCGCTCTTCGGAGTTCCGGTGGCTGGTTTGCGCTCTGTGTCGATCTGGTCTGCGAGTCCGGGCACTCGTCTCGATCTTCGCTTTCCTACCGATGAGCGGGAGCCTGTCATTCGGCTTGTGTACCGAACTGGCGACGCAGACGATTCACGGTTTCTCCGTGGGGTTCACCAGCCGCAAGAAGATCTGGGTTTGTTGAAGCCGCTTGTGTATCTTGCGACGGGTCGAGGTATTCATTCGTCTCTAGTTGCGCGCGTGGCCGATATCGAGGCTATGCAGGAGCTAATCCTGGACTTGGTGCTCGGGGACGCTCGACATCCTAGTCTGCCAGTTGGGGCGGAAGAGGCCATGGCACTTGTTCAGCAGATGGCGTCCGAACGTCGTACTCGAAGAGGCGACTGACGGGCCCTTTTTTCTTTGCCTTTTTCTTATTCATGAGGAAATACTATTGCGTTTGTGTCAATTCTGTGCTATTATTTTGAGGTCTTGAGAAAAGACATACAACACAACACCCAGCTTAACAAAAAGAACCGCGTTCGCGGTCCTTTTTGTATCCTTTTCTTACGCAGTTGGTTGTTCTGGAGTTTCTGGTGTTGCCAGTTCTGTTTTCTTCATGTGCTTTTTGAACAAGAGTGGCATCAAAATGATCGACACCAGAGTCACAATGTAGTGCGAAACAGAAGAAACCGTTTCAAATCCTTCCACAGCTGGTGCGGCATAGGTGTTCCATGTCATCCCAGCTGCTACCAAGATGGTGATGATGGCAAATGACCATGTCGCCGCCTTGAAGCTTTTCTTGGCAATAAGAGCAAAGAAAATACCACCGAGCAGGTTTGCAATGAGTGTAACGAGCGTTGCGCTGACCACGTTGATTACTTCACTGAAGTCGACGTCTGCGACAGCGTAATAGACGTAAATCCAGATGTTTACGATGATCGCTGCAATGATACCGGTGAAAAGCCCGGCTTTGAGTCCTTTTCCGATGGACATACAAAAGAATGAAAAGTAGAGGGTTGCCCCTCTACTGTAGCGTTCTTTGGTGTTCCGTTCTACCATCGCCGACGTCCGCCGCCGCTTCGACCGCGTCCGCCGCCTCGATTACGTCCGCCTCGACCACCGCGGCCACCGCCTCGACCCTTCGAGCCACGAGCCCCTCGATGGAGGTGATGCTTTGGGAGTGTTGGGTGTTCTGTGATTGGCAGTTCTGCTTGTGTGACACGTTGAATGGCCATCACTTCTTTTCCTTCATCGGGCATCGCGAATGAGATGGCGCGTCCTTCGTGACCAGCACGTCCGGTACGGCCAATGCGGTGTACGTAGTCTTCTGCCTGGGTTGGAAGGTCGAAGTTAATCACGAGCTCGATACCCTTCACGTCGATTCCGCGCGCCGCAATGTCCGTGGCAACGAGAACGCGATACTTCCCAGACTTGAAGCCGCTGAGCGCCGACTTTCGTTGTCCGAGCGTTCGGTTTCCGTGAATCTCATCAGACGTGAATCCGGCGTCGCGCAGTTTGCGGTTGATTCGTTTTGCGCCGTGTTTCGTGCGCGAGAACACAAGCACACTTCCTTGGTACTCTCTCAGGAGTTCTTCAAGGAGTTGTTGCTTGTCTGTTTTTGCGACGACGTATAGTTCCTGTTCTACGTTTTCTGACGTTGTTCCTGCACGCGCAATTTCAATACGCACAGGAAGTCGCATGTGCGTTTCTGCGATACGCGTGATCTCTTCGGGCATGGTGGCCGAAAACAGAAGCGTTTGACGCTGTTCTGGAGACGGCACCATTTCGAGGATGCGATTGATTTGTGGGGCAAACCCCATGTCGAGCATGCGGTCTGCCTCGTCGAATACGAGCACGCTCACTGAATCGAGCTTAATCGATCGCTGCTCGAGGTGGTCGATCAGTCGTCCGGGAGTTGCGATAATGATGTGTGGATTCTTTCGAATCATGTCCTTCTGTCGACCCATGTTCGCGCCTCCAATTAGAACAGCTGTTCGCAGACCAATCTTTCCTCCAATCTTTTGGAGTTCTTCATCTACCTGAAGTGCGAGTTCGCGCGTTGGGAGAAGAATGAGTCCTTTTCCGCCGTCTTTTCCAATGCGTTGAATCGTTGGAATCGAAAAGGCGAGCGTTTTTCCGGTTCCCGTTTGGGCAATACCAATCATGTCCGTACCTGAGAGGCCGGAGGGAATGGCTTGTGCCTGAATAGGCGTAGGGGTTGTGAATCCTTTTTCGGCAAGGATTGCCTTTAGTTTTGGGGAGATATCCATCTCCTCAAATGTGGTTGGATCCTCGTTTGCTGCGTGAGCAGTAGGATCATGCATGTCATGTTCTGGCATACAAAAAAACTGAGATATGAAATGACGTTGGCCCGATCCGTCACGTCACACTCAGTCACGGACTGCATGCGGTTCAAGCCTTGTTATGCGCAAAATCGGCATAACGAACGTACCCGATATAGTAATTGAAATGCGTAATTTTGTCAACTTCTCGTGTATGACTACACACAGCGCTGTTTTTGACCCTGTGCTTCTGCGGTACACTCTGGATATTCGATATGTAGAAAATCACATGTTGTCATATGACTGATGCTGTCAAAGAAATTCTCTCGTGGTATTCCGCAGAAAATCCAGGAACGAAAACGAACATGGCTCGTTTGTTGAATCACGGTCGTTTAGGAGGAACTGGGAAAATGGTGATCCTTCCTGTTGATCAGGGTTGGGAGCACGGACCATTGCGTAGTTTTCAACCTAATCCGCCAGCGCATGATCCGAAATACCATTTTGATCTCGCGGTTGAGGCTGGTGTGAATGGCTATGCAGCCCCGCTTGGATTTTTAGAGGCTCATGCTGCAGATTACGCGGGAGACCTTCCATTGATTCTCAAGCTCACAAACAACGAGGTGTTGCATTCTTCGAAGAATCCAACACAGGTGGTGACCGCAACTATTGATGACGCGCTTCGCCTTGGGTGTGTGGCGATTGGCCTTACAATCTATCCAGGTTCTAGCATGAACATGGAAATGTATGATCAGGCGCGCGAGCTGATTCGTGCGGCAAAAGATGCTGGTCTGGTGGCTATCGTGTGGTCGTATCCTCGAGGTGAAAACATAAGTGCAGAAGGGGAGACGGCTCTTGATGTGATTGCGTATGGAGCTCACATTGCAGCTCAGCTTGGTGCGAACATTATTAAGGTGAAGCCGCCGCGTGAACTCATCGAAGATGAGAAGGCACGGAAGGTTGTTGAAGAAACAGGCTTGAAGTTCGATACGCTTCAGAAGCGAATCGAGTACGTGGTGCAGTCTTGTTTCAATGGAAAGCGTGTCGTGATTTTCTCTGGAGGAGAGGCGAAAGAAGACAAAGAAGTACTTGCTGAGATCGAAGAAATCGCGAAGGGTGGCGGATTTGGTTCTATTATGGGACGCAATGCCTTCAAACGTCCTATGGAGGATGGAGCAAAGATCCTCCAGAAGGTCATGGATGTGTACGCGACGCAGGTGAAATAGTCTACACATCTACGTACAACAAGAGAGGGTTTCCACAGCTGAATCCCTCTCTTTTTGTGTGGGTGCTAGACTTCAAGAAGTTTCAAGGTCTAACAGAAATCTTTATGCGCAAGCGCTTGCTTACGCTGTTGCCTGCACTTACTGTGGCCGTTCTGGCTGGAGGAGTTGCCTGGGCACAGACAACCAACCTTGCTTCCCTTCGTGTCGGAACTGCCGGCGAAGGTGGAGTAACCTTCTTTAATGGTTCCATCGTGAACGAATCCGGCCCTGTTGTGGTCGCTGATGATCTTCGTGTCGACGGTGTCATTACTCGACTCAATGGAACAGCTGATAAGCCTGTTCGTGTGGATGACGGATTGAACGTGACAGGTGATGTTACACTCGACCAGGATCTTGCTGTGACTGGAGACGTGACTGCAGACAACCTCTACACAAAGACCGAAGCAGATGCACGGTATGTGTCTCAGTCCTCTCCGAGTTGGGATGCACAGACTCGGGTGATCTCTATTCATCCATCTGCATTTGCATCAAACGACGAGACTTCAGATTTCACTCTGAACGACAACGCATTGTTTCTTGATACTG
>JAGQLO010000011.1 GCA_020429185.1 Candidatus Doudnabacteria bacterium | reverse complement strand
GCTGCAAAGTCTCCCATGAGAATTGCCTGCGCTACACCGAGATGATCTGCATCTGTTCGCCGTTGTTTTCGATAGATGCCCGCGAGTTCCACGTGCAACGATGGCTTTCCTCTTCGGACGAGACCGTTATCCATGATGTCGTCATGGATGAGCAGGTAACTGTGATTGAGGTCCGACGCCATGGAAATCTGTACTACCTCTTTGTCGATCCCCTCTCCGCCACACAGTTTGTAGCTGTAATACACCAACGCGGGACGAATGCGCTTTCCCCCACGCAGAATGTAACGCGCGAGTGCGTCATACACGTTTAGTGTTTCAGGCGCTTCCTTTTGAATTTCTTTTCGCTTTCGGGCCAAAAATCGCTCCAGCTCGCGGTTGATTCGATCTTGATACGTTTTTAACTGTTTTACACTCCAGGTCACGTCGTCCATACACATTCTTCAATAGCAGTTCAACAGAGTGACATGCTACCATCGGCGTCGTAGGCGCGCTAGCACTATTCGGTTGCGTCTGCATGATGTATAGTCTACTTAACATTTTTTGAACTCATCGTATGGAAGACGTACGCGATCTCGTCATTATCGGATCTGGCCCTTCAGGATACAGCGCTGCAATTTATACCTCTCGCGCGGAAATCAATACACTCCTCATTTCTGGACCAGAAGTAGGAGGTCAACTCACAACAACTACAGAGGTAGAAAACTACGCCGGATTTGCAGAAGGCATTCAGGGCCCAGAACTTATGGAAGAAATGAAGAGGCAAGCTGCACGCTTCGGAACCGAATACATGACCGGTATGGTTACCTCTTGTGTGTTTTCTGACGATCCAGAAACAACACCACACGTTCTCACTGTTGATGAGAGCACCGAAGTAAAAGCACGGACCGTAATCATTGCCACTGGCGCTTCGGCCAAGTATCTCGGTCTTGAGTCCGAAACTACGTTCCGTGGAAAAGGGATTTCTGCCTGTGCAACCTGTGACGGGTACTTCTTCAAAGGTAAGGACGTAATTGTGGTCGGCGCTGGGGATGTTGCCATGGAAGAGACGGTCTTCCTCTCCAAGCTCTGTAACTCGGTCACGGTTCTTGTTCGAGGTGATCAAGAAAGCATGAAGGCAAGTAAGGTGATGCAAAAGCGCGCCCTTGGCATGAAGAACGTCACGTTTTTGTTCAACACGGAAGCTGATGAATTTCTTGGAGACGATCTCCTCTCTGGCGTTCGTGTGAAAAACAATCAAACGGGTGAAACACAGGAACTTGCAATTCAAGGCGCGTTCATCGCGATTGGCCACAAGCCTAACTCGGATGCCTTCGTAGGTTCTGGAGTTGAGATTGATGAAAAGGGATACATTCACCCAGTCGACCAATCGAACTCGATGGAGACAAATAAGAAGGGTGTGTACGTCGCCGGCGATATCAACGACTACAAATATCGCCAAGCTATCACCGCCGCCGGCGAAGGCTGTATGGCTGCACTCGATGCAGAGCGCTACCTAAGCTCTTTGGAATAGCCCATTACTCCAAAACAAAAAGAAAAAACCTACCTTACTGTTGCGACAGAGGTAGGAACATTCGAAATCTACTTAAGGTTCAAGACTACTTTCGGAGCGGAATCAGCTCCGGCCTTACGGCGATCTGAACGCGCTCGACATCCGCCGGAATCGTCATGACGATCGCTCGCCGACCGACAAGCAGACCCTGTTGGGTCTGTTCTGTTTCGAGACAGCCCTCACCGGATCGACACACACTGATCGCCCAATCAGCGGAGAAGCTGCCACCGAACTCGGCCACCTGGTCGGGCACGCGCAGCTCGACACGCGACTCGCGTGAAGGCACGATGTCGATCTGCATGTCCTCATGTCCACAGACCGGACGGACTTCCACCGCTTCGCCTCCGAGCAGTCGCTCTTCTTCAGTCGACACCGCATAGAGAGGCAGCTCCTCCCGATCGTCGAGTCGGACTGCCCCGATGCCCACACTCCCGGAGAGCACGACCACGAAGACGGGTGGTACGGGGTACTCTTCCCCTTCGCGGAGCGCCTCGCCACCCTCTGCGATTCCAGGGACTTCGCATGTGGTCACACCTGACCCCGAGTCGATTCTTGCCGACCCATCGTCACACGCCACCACAAAACTGACGAGGACCCCAAATAGCGCAATGCGCATGATTGTTCCTTCCTAATCGGCCCAGACAGGGCATTTCTTTATGACACAATATATTGTGTCAGTCAAAGCATCACAAAACACCGCACAAGGCGGTGCCCTGCGATCGTGTTGGAGAGCAGCTAGTAGGCTTCGATCAAAATATGTTCCGCTCCCATTTCTTGGAGTTTTGCCTTCGTTTCTTTCACCATTTCTGGTGGACCACAGATGTAGAAGTCCGTTGTGTCCACGTCGTCTTGAAATCGATTGAGGCCGTTCGTGACATGACCCTTTTCCTCTCCTGCTTCCGGTTCATCCTGTGAGACAAATGGCACGTACGTGTGTTGCTCCTCCCCTGCCCAAGCCTTCAGCTCTTCCGTGTAGGCACGGTCAACATGATGGCGCACCCCATACAGTAGTGTCTGAGATGCATCGCTGTTGTGTGCTTTAAGCGTGCGAATCATTGATGCAATCGGACCAATGCCTGTACCCGCTGCAATAAATGCCTTATCTCGATCTGTTTCTTGGAGGGTAAACCGACCGAACGGACCATGGAGATCCACCTCAAGCCCCTCTTCCGCCGTCTCGAGTACGCCACTACACACACCATTTGGCACTGCCCGCACAACAAACTCGACGTACTCAGTTACTGCAGGCGAGCTCGAAATCGAAAAGGCCCGGCGTGCGGTCTTATCTTCGCCACACGTCGCGTCGATTTGTAAAAACTGTCCCGCCTGAAACTCGAACGGAAACCTGTCGCCCCCTACCGGCACAAATCGATAGATACGAATGTCGGGCCCGACCTTCTCCTTATAAGAAAGCTTCGCGCGAACTTGATGAATCTGCATTAGAGTCCCAATGTTAGCGGCACACTTGTGTCCTGCTTCTCAGATTCAAACGACACCTTTACTTCCATCTCCTGTCCCATCTTGTTTGCCACCTTTACGAATCCGTTGTTTACCCCGAATTCATAGAGTTCTTTTGTGACCTTCACATCGTCGAGACAGTACTTCTTCAACTCATCGATTTGTCCGTTCTTCCAGTAACGAACCGCGTCGAGTCCGTCACCTGACTTTCCAATTCCAAGAGTTGAGTGCGCTACATGATCAAGCTTTGGTCGAAACCCTGCCACTTCCTGAATCTGAACCATGAGGTCAATTTGTGGCAGCTTCAACAGATCGCCTGAGTAGTACTTATTCAAACAACCCATGTCGAAACTAATCGAGTTGTATCCAATAATCGGACCGGAGTTTTCAAGCATCTTAAACATGTCCTGAAGCTGGTCTTCCATGTAGACCTCGTACGCGTCTGTTTCGTAGCGGTAGATCCCTACAAGCGACACATCGAGCTTGGAAGGTTCGTAGGCACCAACTTCTTGAAAGGTATTTTGCGTCTCGATGTCGAGCACAACAGCGTTTGTTTCCATGCCGGGAAATCTAGTGAGTAATACAAAGAAGAGCCTAGCAAAATTTTGAACAAAGAAAAATGCCACCCCGAGCCAAAGGGTGGCGAGATTACAGCGCAGGCAGATTGATGCGCAGTGCGTGCGTCCCCTCTACATCACTCACGACGATGAGGAATGCATGAGGCGATTCTCGCACGAAGGCGGCGTCGATTGCGTCTTCACTGATCGTTACGATTCGCTCGAACGAATCAGGGCGCCGCATGCGGTACAGCCCGATGCGATCGCGACCGGAAACCTCGTCCTGTCGAACGAACTCCGAGACGAGCACGTAGACATCGTCCTCCCAGACTCGAAGCCCGAGAACGCGCGACTGTTCCGCCCCAGCGTCTTCCACAACTTCGTGGAACCGCAACGTGCTCAGCAGTGCAACTTGTGCTTGCATGCCATCCTGTTCTCGATTCAACCGACTCACGCCGATCACGACGTCGTCGTCAGTCGACACAAGTTTCGGATACATGTAGGCAGCCTGCTGGGGCCCGTTCGAATCCGGCGGCAGAAGCTGTATCCGCTCACCACCATCGATTCGCAGCACCAGAAATGGGTAACGCGGAAACATCGGACCGCCCGCCTCCGGGAGATCCGTTTCGTTCCATGCCTCAATACGTTCCCCGTTGCCACCGTTTGACGCAACGTAGTACTCGATCGTTCGATTTGGTGTGCGTTCGAACTGTTCACCAGGCCCTACGATGGGAGCCTGCCCAGCCCAACGCAACATCCAATCAGCGACCCCCATGACAAGCCTTGGCTCGCCAAACACATCTTGAGGCTCTGGCTCGACAAATCGAAACATTGTGACAGGTGCGTACTCCGGAACCTCAAGCCCTTGTGGTCCGTAGATCCGGGAAAGCGAGGCTCCGTTGTACTGAGCGAGCGTTCTCACTCCTTGGAACAACTGCCAGACAACACCGACACGCATCGGCTCGCCCGAATCGTCGGAATACACCCCGTTTGGACTTGGCCCTGCCCAGGCCACGATCGGCCCCTCACGCCCACACGTGACACTCGGACGTGCCCCGAACAGAGCAGGAGCCTTTGCCCGCCCTGAGCTCAGGAAGGCTTCGTTGAAGTACTGATCCCGGTCGTCAACGAGTTGACTTTGGAACCGTACTCCTTCGATTTCTCCTTCTTTGCTCACGCCGACCACATACATCGCCGGGTCAGCATTCGACACGGCGTCGATCTGACTCAGCGACCGCTCGTAGGTGTCGAGCACCTCGACGAGCGGCGGGCCCGCATCCTCGCGTGGGTCAGCGACTAGCGGGAGGCCCTCGTCTCCACACCCAACGCTAACCACTTCAAGCATGAAACAGAAACACGCGAACGCTGTTCGCTGCATGATCATTTCCGCCTTGTATGAATGAACAACTAAACAGATCCCCCGTTTACTACCTGGAGTACCCCCTGTTTAGCCGTATAAAGTGACACTTTTTTTAGTTTTTGTCAAACTTTTTTTGCACCCTGCCTTTACCATTGACATTTCCTTCTTTATCGATAACAATTCTCGATATCAATATGAATCGTCGCAGCACGAAGCAGCGACAGGCTATTCAGTCTGTCTTAGAAGACACGCGTATTCACCTCACTGGTGATGAGCTTTTGCTTTGTGTTAAGGAGGTTATCCCTACCGTGAACGCCGCGACGTTGTACCGAAACCTGAATGTATTGGAAGAAGAGCGCGTCGTGTCTCGTGTTTCTGTTGGTGGAAAAACCTTTTTTGAACACACAGCAGACCAACACAGCCATTTTTACTGTCATGTGTGCGAGCGCCTTATTGCCGTTGACGCAGACGCGCTTCCTACTCCCTCACAGGAAACACTGCGCACGACATCTGGATTTGTTGCGGAGCGTGTTTCATTGCTCGTCGAGGGAACATGTGCCGCCTGCTCCACCGAACACACGGAAATGGCCGCTTCTGGATGTGCTTCTTGTCCTTCACTCTGCTCAAATGTGATCAGCGAAGCAGAGACTAAAGAAATCGCTTGTAAAATTGAAGCGTAATGTCTCGCCCTACTTCTAAACAGCGCACCGCGTTTAATGGTGCGCTCCAAATTGAGCGCGGCACCTACGATGCGGCCGACAACCACACAAGTAAGTTTGTGGCACCCGAAGGTCTGACAGAAGAGCTGGTGCGCGAGATTTCAGCTCAGAAAAGCGAACCTGACTGGATGCTCGAAAAGCGACTTCAAGGCCTAGCCTTTTTTCAAAACGGCAAGCTCCCCTCTTGGGGTCCAGACCTTTCAGATTTGAACTTGGATGAGATTACTTACTTCGTTCGTCCGGATGCTGAAGAATCGACTGATTGGGAAGATGTTCCGCCGGAAATTCGAGAAACATTCGACAAACTTGGCATCCCGGAAGCGGAGAAAGAGATGCTTGCTGGAGCAGGCGCGCAGTACGATTCAGACGTCGTGTATCACAACCTGAAGCAGGAATGGAAAGAGAAAGGGGTGATCTTCGAAAATATGGACGTGGCCGTGCAGAAGTATCCGGAGCTCGTACAGAAGTACTTCCTTACCTGCATTCCTCCAAACGATCATTTGTTCGCTAGCCTCCATGCCGCTGTCTGGTCAGGCGGAACGTTCATTTATGTTCCAAAAGGCGTGACAGTTGATATTCCCATGCAGGCCTACTTCCGTATGAACACCCAAGGTGGTGGGCAGTTTGAACATACATTGATTATTGCCGACGAAGGGTCTGAGCTGCAGTACATCGAGGGATGCTCTGCTCCGAAGTTCGCCAAGAACGCATTACACGCTGGAGGTGTCGAGATTTTTGTGCACGAAGGTGCCCGCGTAAAATACTCATCTGTAGAAAACTGGAGTAAGAACACGTACAACCTCAACACCAAACGTGCGCTCGTCGACAAGAACGCCACCATGGAATGGGTTAATGGAAACATGGGAAGTGGTGTAACCATGCTCTACCCATCAAGCGTGCTACGTGGTGAGCATGCCGTTTCACATAGTCTTGGTGTTGCGTTTGCTGGTGCTGGTCAAAACCAAGACACTGGCGCGAAGGCTATTCACGCAGCCCCAAACACCAAGTCGACGATTGTGTCGAAGTCGATTTCTCGAGACGGCGGCATCTCTAGTTACCGAGGACTGGTACGCATGACGCCTGCGGCGACCGGCTCTACATCTACGGTGCAATGCGACGCTCTGTTGATTGACGCGGAGTCCACATCGAACACATACCCCTACATGAAGATCGACGCCGACAACACCGAGCTGACACATGAAGCAACCGTTGGTCGTATTGGCGAAGCAGAGATCTTCTATCTTATGAGTCGCGGACTGAGTGAGGACGATGCAAAGCGTCTTGTGGTGGCTGGATTTATTGAACCGATCGTCAAAACACTTCCACTTGAGTATGCCGTCGAGCTCAACAAGCTCATTGAGCTCGAGATGGAAGGCAGTATTGGGTAGAATGCATTCATGATTCCACTCGAAACCATACAAGTGTTTTCTGAACGCATGAACGAACCACGTGTTCTTCGTGACAAACGCCTTCACGCCTTCTCAGAGTTTGAACGACTCGATCTCCCTACCTTTACGTATGGACTCGGTGTTGGACTGGCTCCTGAACTCACTGCATTCTTAGACATCGACCCGCGCGAACTTCGGTCTGCAATGCGTACACTCCAAGTACCTGCTGGGGTCACCATTCTGCCGCTGACTCAATTTGAGCAGTCATCCGTTGCCACGACGGTTTCTTCTGTCTTCCAGTCACAACTTCCTGTCTCTGACGATGCGCTTGTCGCGCTTCATGCGGCCACCTGGAACGATGGACTTCTTGTTGTCGTTCCCCCTTCTCACACAAGTGCCGACCCACTCGTTCTCGATGTTCCGCTTGGCGAAGAAAGTCGTATTGCTCATGTACTCGTTCTTGCAGAGTCTGCTTCATCGCTTGAACTGGTACTGCGCCTTTCCGGTGGTGCTGAACAGGCGCACAGCGTTGGCTTGGAGATTGTTGCCCGGGAGGACGCGCACGTATCCGTTTCGACGGCAACTGACCTTGGCTCAAAGACAACACTTCAGCTCCTCCAATATGGAAGAGCGGCGCACAACGCACAGATTGCATTTCGTACAGCATCATTTGGTGGATCGTTTATCCGAGATATCACTCATGTCGAACTCCACGAAGCTGGAGCACAAGGTTCTGTAGACGCTGCCTTCTTTGGTGGTGAAGCGATGCAGTTGGACCTCCACTCTTCTGTGACGCACGACGCACCTCACACGACTTCACTACAGACATCAAAAGGATTACTACAAGGAGGCGCGCACTGTGTGCAACATCAGACAATCGGTATTACACAACACGGCGCCGGCTCAGATGCGCGTGAAGAGACACGTACCCTGCTTCTTTCTGATGAGGCAAAGATGAGTCCTATTCCTATTCTGGAAGTGGAACATGATGACGTTTCTGCTTCGCACGCAGCTAGCACGGGACGTATTGACCAAGAAGCCCTGTTTTATGCGCAGAGTCGTGGAATTGGCTATGAAGAAGCCGTTCGTGAGATTGCCGCTGGACACCTATCCCCGGTCATTGATGCCATTCCATACGACGATGTGCGAAACTTGATGCACGACCGTCTTTCTCAACGACTAGCCTAGACGCTATGGCGATTTCTCTTGAGCAGATCCGTGCAGACTTCCCTATCTTGCAGAACGGGGCTGTCTACTTAGACTCTGGCGCCACTTCGCTTACGCCTACTCCTGTTGTAGAAGCTGTGACGAAGTACTACACCGACTACAACGCCAACATTCACCGAGGCCTGTACGACTGGAGCGTTGAAGCGACCGAGGGCTATGAAGGAGCGCATAAGACACTCGCTGCGTTTGTAAATGCGGAACACGTTGAAGAGATGATCTTTACTGCAGGAACAACGTCGGCACTCAATGTCATTGCGTCGATGACAACGGCCAACATGCAGCCAGGTGAAGAAATTGTGACAACCCTCTTGGAGCACCACAGCAACTTTGTGCCATGGCAGAAGGCTGCTGAAGCGAAAGGACTTGTCTTTAAGACGATTAACGTACAGGAAGATGGCTGTCTCGACCTTGAGGACGCCAAGCAGAAAATAACTTCCAAGACACGCGTCGTTGCGTTTACCGCCGTTTCAAACGCATTAGGTGTCCTCACACCTATAAAGGAACTCTGTGCGCTCGCACATGAGAATGGAGCCATTGCTGTTGTTGATGGCGCCCAACACATTCCCCACTTTAAGGTTGATGTACAAGACATGGGATGTGATTTCTACGCGTTTTCTGGACACAAGATGTACGGCCCAACTGGTACGGGAGGCTTTTACGCACGCCGCGAGCACTTGTTGAATATGGAGCCTGTTGTGTTTGGCGGAGACATGATTAGCGAAGTGACCATTCAAGCAAGTACCTGGAATGAACTCCCTTGGAAGTTTGAGGCTGGCACCCCACACATTGCAGGAGGTATTGGCCTGGGTGTTGCCGCAGACTACATGACGTCTGTCGGCCTTGAGACGATCGAACAACATGAACAGGACATGACGGCGTACGCACTCGAGGTGTTTGGCACGCTCGACGGTGTTGAAGTGTATGGCCCAACCGACCCACTCAAGCGCATCGGCGTTGTGTCGTTTGGCATAGGCGGCATGCATCCGCACGACGTTGCGGAACTCCTCAACCGCAAGCACATCGCTGTACGTGCCGGCCATCACTGTGCGATGCCACTTATGGATCACCTTGCGATTCCAGGCACTACGCGAGCTTCGTTTGGTATCTATACTTCGAAAGACGACATTGATGCTCTCGCAGAGGCGGTCGAATATACCAAATCGATCTTTACGGTCTAGCGCTATGACACACTCCCACGACGCCATGACGGAAGAGCTCTACCGCGAGACGATCTTGGATCACAATGCGAATCCTCGAAACAACGGACCGCTCGACGATGCTTCGTTTTCTGAAGCAAGTTTGAACCCTTCTTGTGGTGACCGGTTCACGCTCCACGTCAAACTCTCAGAAGATGGCTCGAGCGTAGAAGCTGTTCGGTTTGAAGGAATTGGCTGTGCCATCAGTACCGCTTCCATGTCGTTGTTTTCCGAGAAGCTCACTGGAATGTCTGTAGAAGAAGTGCGCCAGCTCGACAAGCAGTTCGTGTACGACCTCCTAGGAGTTCCGATCAGTGCTGCGCGCGAAAAGTGTGCACTTGTTTCCTTAAAGACAGCTCAGACGGGTCTTCGCTTGTTTGAAGGTCGTGACGCCTAATATGAAGAACACTCTCTCTCTTTCGAATCTTTCTGTTTCCACCGACGGACGCACTGTTGTGAACGATGTGTCGTTTGCGATTACGTCTGGTGAGGTACATGCTCTCCTTGGACAAAACGGATCTGGAAAGTCTTCTCTCGCAAACGCGCTCATGGGCCATCCTGCCTATGAGATTACCGGCGGAAACATTCGTCTCGATGACACAGAACTTACTGAACTTTCGCCTGACAAGCGTGCGAAAGCGGGTTTGTTTTTGTCGATGCAATACCCGCCTTCCATTGCCGGTGTCTCGTTGTCGAACTTTCTTCGTACCGCGTATAACGCCACACACGAAGAACAACTCTCCCCTGTTGAGTTTCACGGACTCCTGAAGGAAAAAATGGCTCTTCTTGAAATGGATCCTTCCTTTGCTGCACGCAATGTCAATGAAGGGTTCTCTGGTGGAGAGAAAAAACGTGCGGAAGTCTTGCAGCTTCTGGTGCTCGAGCCATCGTTTGCCATTCTCGACGAAACCGATTCAGGTTTAGACGTGGACGCACGTAAAATTGTGGCCAACGGGATTCGCAAGGCACGTGAACGCGGAGCGGGCATTCTGCTGATTACACACCATCTCGATCTTCTTGAAGAACTTGGACCGGAGGCGGTACATGTGATGAAAGATGGCTCTATTGAACGTTCTGGACGGATTGATCTAGCCCGCGAGGTGATCGCCGAAGGATTTGGAACTGACTCGGAATAGTATGTCTCCATCAGCACTCACAAAAGAGAACGTAGAAGATGCTCTCACCCTTGTGTTCGACCCTGAAATTCATGTCGACATTGTCACAATGGGATTGATTTACGGCGTTGAGATTCTTGAGAACAAGAACGTGAAGGTCACTATGACTATGACAACGGTTGCCTGTCCGTATGCTCCTCAACTCTTGAAGGATGTTGAAGAGGCCGTAAAAGAAGCTGGTGCACATGAGGTTGAAATTGACGTTGTCTTTGACCCTCCCTGGAAACCAACTCCGGAACTTCGCGCCATGCTTGGCGTGTAAGATAAGAAAAAAGCCCTGCTACACATCCATATGTAGCGGGCCTACCCATCTCTCGCTCAGTCGAACGATTCTTCGAGCAGATCGAGTCGAGTTACCAGCATGATCGCAGACTGGCGCATGATGGCAACGCCAAATTCGCCGAGAGCCTGGTTGTCGATCTGCACAGGCTCCGCAGGAACATCGTCGCCAGCTTGCATTGCGGCAGCCAACGACTCTCCTGCTCCATGACTGCGGGGCGCCATGATGTACGGAAGCAAGAAGTTCCGCATCTCACCGGCATTGAACCCGCGCTCGTGTCGTGCCGTGTGCGCCTCGGTCATGAGCAAGAAGATCTTGATGACCCGCACCCCGATCGCCGGAACCGCACAGTTGGGTGCCGCGAACATCCGCCACGTCCCGTTCTCTGCACGCGCAACGAGATTCGAGCCGGAAGGGCGGTGCAGCCACACGATCTCACCGACCATCAGTTCTTCACTGGTCGGGTTCGCCGGCTCATGCTCTTGCCCCATCTGACCCGTGGGCCCGACGGCGTACATGACCCACTCGGGTCCGCCGGCCTCCGCGACGTTCGACGACAAGACGTTGAGCGAGATACACCCAACGCCCGGCATCGTTCTCGCCAGAGTATCGCCCATGAGCATGGCGCTCAACATGGGGGGCGCTAACTCCTTTTTACTGCTCCTCGCTTGATCGTCCATCAGGACGTCCTTCCACGCGCGTTGCGCGATCGCGATACATACAGGTTCCTGTTCTATCTATCTAACAAGGTGCTTTCGCGTACGAATAGTGCCTCTTTTTTAGTGAACTTTTCCCTATTTGTCAATATCCCTGTTTTCTGAGTCGTGCTATAGTCGCGTGCGACTGTTTTGGTCGCATTCATGTCATTATTCATTCTGTATGATTAAAGTCTCACAACCCGCGCCATCATTTACCCTCGAAGGTGTCGCCCCAGATGGTGAAACGTTTGAGCAATACACCGTAGGCGAAGGAGGAACAGGTCGATGGACGGTTCTCTTCTTCTACCCACTCGACTTTACGTTTATCTGCCCAACTGAGATCACTGCCTTTTCGAAAGCTGCAGCTGAATTCGATAAGCTCGGTGCAGACATCTACGGCGTTTCGACAGACAGTGTTCACTCTCACAAGGCTTGGATTGCTGGAGATCTTGGAAAGCTCGCCTACCCACTTCTTGCAGATCCAACACACGACGTCACACGTCAGTACGGCATTTTGCTAGAAGACGAAGGGATTGCGTTGCGCGGACTCTACCTGATCGATCCAGACGGTGTTCTTCGTTACCAATTGGTACACGACAATGGCACAGGCCGTACGGTTGGCGAAACACTTCGTGTTCTTCAGGCACTTCAGAGCGGCGAACTTTGCCCTGTTGATTGGAACCCAGGCGAACAAACATTGGGGAAGGCCTAGTACCTCTCCACCGACCATGAAAAGGCGCGTACGCGCCTTTTTTTGCGCATAAAAAAAATGGCGTCTTACGTATCGCTGTAAGATCGCCTATTCAGGAGTTGGAGCAGGCCACAGACGCTGTGCCATCGCGACTTCCTCGCCCGACGTAAAGCCCGTCGGTACTGCAACTACAACGCAGCCAGACTCGAGTGACACCATCACGTGTTCGAGATCGGCCAGCGCAGTACGCAGCGCCGCCGTCAACGCACGTTCCGGATGAATGCCCTCTTCTCGTGCGAGACATTCAGCCACCGACTGCAACTTCTCGCAGAGTGAGAGCGACACCTCCACGCGCACCTGCTCTCTTGGTCTCACGGGCGACCGTGCTGGAGCCTTGAGATCCATCTGCTCCGACACTCCCTGCAAGGACACGGATGGCATGCGCTGGTGCAGCATGACGATGTCTCGTACACCGAGATGCGCCGACCAACATACATAGCCCCGCTCCTTCGCGTCCGCACGACGCAGCAGGTACTGGATTGCTGCCAGCACAAACGCACTGGGCAACATGGCAATTTCGGGAGCTCTGTTTCCCGAGTGCACCATCCGCCTGCGAAGCTCCGCAGGCATGTTAACAACGAGAGCCCTCATCTGACACCCCAAAGAACGTTTCTTCAATGTACATACAACATCATTTTTTTTTGGTTTAGTCAATGTTTGTTCCGATTACATCTTTACTGTTGTCACGTCCCTCATGGCGCGCTAGCGTACGAGCATGCACAACACCCACCACATCTATCTCATTGCCGCGGCCGACTCGAACTTTGGCATTGGAAAACAAGGCGACCTTCCATGGCGCCTCAAAAAAGAACTGGCATATTTTACACGCGTCACGACCACAACAGAGGATCCACACAAGCAACACATGGTTGTGATGGGTCAGCGCACGTGGGAATCCCTCCCCCCTTCTTTTCGTCCACTTCCGCATCGTAAAAACGTTGTCCTCACCGATGATGCATCGTTTACAGCGGAAGGTGCCGAAGTCGCGCACTCCCTAGAAGAAGCTTACGACACTGCTGATGATTCTATTGAGTCGATCTTTATCATTGGTGGCGGATATACGTACAAGACAACAATTGATCGACCGGAAACAGATGGGGTCTACCTCACACATGTTGAGGGCGACTTTGGGTGTGATACATTCTTCCCTCCCATCCCAGAGGTGTTTTCTGTTGTCACGGAACTTGGGCACGAAACAGAAGGCAATATCTCGTTCACCTTCAAGAAATACGAACGACCATGAACACGAACCCCGCGCGCCTCTACCTCGATCACGCGGCCGCCACACCCCTCGCGCCGGAAGTAGTGGACGCGATGCACCCGTATTGGTCGGGTGACTTTGGGAATCCTTCTTCTATTCACGCAGAAGGAGTTACCGCTCAGCGCGCCGTTGATACAGCCCTTCACACCATTGCTTCCGTATTGGAATGCAAAGCCTCTTCCCTCACAATCACCGGAAGCGGCACCGAGAGTTGTAACCTTGCTATTCGCGGCGTTGCACGTGCTGCGAAACGCGCCAATGGCAGTTCACATATCGTGACAAGTGCTATTGAACATCATGCTGTACTCAACACCTGTCGCGATCTTCAGGAACACGAAGGATTTGAACTCACAGAAGCTGCACCAGATAAACATGGACTTCTTTCTGTAGAAATCATCGAAGCTGCCCTGCGCGATGACACTGCTCTTGTCTCGATCATGTATGCCAATAATGAAGTCGGAACAGTGCAACAGATTCGAACGATCGGACAAGTCTGTCGTGAGCGTGGCATCCCCTTCCATGTCGATGCCTGCCAGGCCACGGGCCAACTTCCACTTACCGTTGAGCGCCTGAACGTAGACCTCTTCACTCTGAACGCCTCGAAAGCGTATGGACCAAAAGGAGTCGGACTCTTGTACGCCGACCCACGGATTCCACTTGCTCCGGTTATCACAGGAGGTTCTCAGCAGCTGAATCGCCGTGCTGGAACGGTTGCTGTACCACTCGTTGTTGGTATGGCGACTGCCATTGAACTTGCAGAGCGTCAGCGCGAAACAGAAGTGCCTCGACTCCAGGAACTTAGCGCACAACTACGTGAAGGACTCTCGGTGCTTGGCGGCACACTCTATGGCCATCCAACAGAACGTCTTGCGAATAATATCAGCGTTGGATTCAACGGAATTGATGGTGAAACACTCGTGCTGTACTTGGATGCCCAGGGTATTTCATGCGCAACAGGAGCTGCCTGCACATCGAATCGCACCGAGCCTTCCCATGTCCTTACAGCTATGGGCTTTGAAGATGCAAAAGCAAAAGCGGCCGTTCGCTTCACCCTCGGCCGAAGCACAACTGCCACTGATATTGATCGCGTTCTTGAAGCGCTTTCTTCTGTGCTAAAAACGCTTTCTCCAGCATAGTCTTGCAAAGAAAAAAGGCGGTCTGGTGACGGTGCTCAGGGTTCAGGCATGACCAACGTCACTGCCTGACCCACGCTTGTCACTACCTGACCGCCGTTGATGCGGACGCCGCGCGTTGCGATCCACACACGCTTTGCGTCCTGCGGGTCGACTTCCGTTGCGCCCGCTCGAATGACGTCCGGCGCAAGATGACTCCCGCGACGGTAGTCAGCGAGCGCCCGGCGAACTTCGAAGCCCACATTGCCATTCAGCGCGACATCGACGACTGAGCAGCGATGCTGAGCGCCGATACGCCGGAACTGCGCCTGACCGATGTGAATCTCCAGGCACGTATCGAGCTGCGCCTGCGTGACATCTTCGATCACGACGTTCGTGCGAAGACGCCGAAGCACCTCCAGCTCGCCGTCGATTCCTGAGCGTCGTGCGAGCTCCTGTAGCGCATCTCGAGTCACGAATGACACCTGCCCCGCGTCCGCGAACGCGATGCGTCCATACTCGTCTTCGAGCGTTCCCTTGTCCGCTTTCGAGTCGTGAGACAGCCAGGCAGGATCGGCCATGACGACAAGGCAACGAATGCCGAACCGCGCCTCCAACCAATCCGGGAGCGTACGTCCGAGCCTGAGCGCTTGCCGCGCCTTGCCATGTACAACGACTTCGACTTCCTGGTAGTCACCCCGGGAAGTCAGATCCAGCGTAATCTGGTCCGCACCACCCAGAGCCGCGGTGTTACGGAATCGCACCCAGCGCTGATCCTCGCTGACCGAGAGCGCGACGAGCATACGCCGCATGTCGGCGCTCCCATCTCGCAGCGTGATCATTTCGAGGGAATCGGGATCGACCAGCATGAAGCGCCGATCGCCTTGGACTCCGACGTGCGTGAATGTGACATTGCCACACACCCGCATCTGCCCACTCTTGAGAGGCGCTCGACGAAGGGCCGTGATGTGTCCGCGTACCTCGCTCATGTATCTTCCTTTCGCAGAGGTAGAAAAAGCATGAATAGAAACGGAGGATCTGTCAATCCTCCGCACCACCCTCCTTTCTCCCCTGTTTGATGTTATTCAAAACTGTACTCGTCGTATTCAAGTCGACGTAGCTTGCCTTCTCTCTCGTGCTCTTCGAGAATGTGGGCGATGAGTCCAGGAGTCCGCGCAATGAGGAAAAACACGCCGGCTTTTTCTGCTGGAATGCCAAAGTCAACAAGAAGTGCGGCAAACGTACCGTCCACGTTTAGAGGAAGCTTCTTTCCCTTTCGCGCTTCAAACTCAGCCTCCATTGCAGTTGCGAATGCAAGCGTAGCGCCACTCACCCCTTCTTGTTCAGCAATCTGTTGCAGCATTGTCGCTCTCGGATCGCCATCTTTCATGACCGCGTGACCAAACCCAGGGATCCGCTCTTTTGTTTCGATTGCGCGCGCCACAATTTCTTCTGCCGATGTTGCATCTTTGTCTAGCGCTTCGAAGTACGCTGCTGCTTTTCCTACTGCGCCTCCGTGTCGAGGACCTCCTGCCGCGAGCAATCCTGCTGCAAGCGCTGCAGAATGATCGGCGCCCGTAGAAGCAACGAGTCGCGCCGCTCGCGCCGAGGACGTTCCAATACCATGGTCGACCATTCCAGAAAGAAATGCTTCGATCACGCGCTTTTGTCCAGTTGAAAAACTATCGCCAAACACGGTAAGGAGAAGTGCATCTGCAAACGAGTACTTCTCCATGAGTTCGGTCATTTGAACTCCACGAACCTGCCCACCGTTTGAGTCAGGACCGTCGTTCGTAATTCCTGATCGCCACACTTCTGCCATAGGTTCATGTGTTTATTGCCGTTGATTCCCCCACCGCCTCACCGATCAGATGTCCTAGTTCTTCGAACCGCTCTGCAATCAGAACGCCCGCATCTTTTAGAATGCGTTCTTTTTCTTCCGGCCCGCCTTTTCCCCCTTCAATCAACGCCCCCGCATGCCCGATAGGTGTCCCCTCCGGAAGAGCTGTTGCAAACTTTCCTCCCACAAACGCAGCAACCGGCTTCGTAAATCCGCCTGAGGAAATGAATTCGGCTGCTTCTTCTTCGTAGGTTCCTCCAAGCTCCCCGAACATCACGACTCCCTTCGTTTGCTCGTCTTGTTCAAATAACTCGAGAAGATCCTTGAAGTTTGAACCAATGAGCAAATCTCCTCCGATCGCGATCACAGTACTTTGTCCAAGGCCTGCCTGACGAATCACCCAAGATGTTTCATTCGTCATTCCACCCGACTTCGAGATCACCCCGATTGATCCAGGCGTGTAGACCTTTTCGACGTGCGGACCACCAACCATACCAATACGTCCCAAACCTGGAGACAAGATGCCAATGGAAGCAGGTCCCACAATACGTGTTCCTCGTTCGCGAGCTGTATCAAGGAAATAGGCGGTATCACGTACCGGAATACGCTCAGTGAGAATATTTATCAGCGGAATGTCGTGGGAAATCGCTTCGAGCACCGCATCCTTTGCTGCAACCGGTGGCACAAAGATGGCAGACGCATTTACTTCTGAATGTCGTTCTAGTGCCTCATGAATGGTGTCGTAGACAGGAACACCATCTACGTTTTGCCCGCCCTTGCCCGGCGTTACTCCACAGACCACGTTCGTGTGATAGTCGCGCATCGCCGCTGTCGCGCGCTGCCCTTCGCGACCCGTAATTCCCTGAACGAGAACATTTGTATTCTCCGTAAGAACAATTGCCATATTTATGCGGTTACTCCCTGCTCTGCCTTATACGCATTTACCATCTCCACCAGCTCACCTGCTGTATCGGTCATAGACTTTTCCGCTCCGTACACGCGCACATTCCACCCGTGCTCTTTCGCTGCGTCCCGAAATGCCTTCAGTCCCTCTTCCTCAAATGGTCCTGGACGGCGCACCATAATCGGATATGCCGGCTGCAGTTCGCGCAATGTATCGAGAATACCCGCGAATGTTTCGTCCACACGCGTGAAGTTCGCCATGCCTCCAACAATCCAGAGTCCATTAATTCCGGCACGATCAAGTACGACCTTTGAAAGTGCCGCCACCTTTTCGCGTGGAGGATTCCCAGAATATTCTGTGTAGTTTGCCGGCTCACCACCCGCACGAATCAACGCGTCCATATCTATCAGCGAAGCACCACCACCCGAGAACAATGTCGCAATATCTCCCGGTAACTCGATGTACTTACTTGCCGTTCCTCGGTAGTAGTCTTCACCTTCATCGATGCGAATTGCCTCCAGCTCTTTTGCTGTTGGCGGACGCCCAAGCGACGTGCGAATGGAATACTCACGCTCCTGATGACGCACCTGTGCATCGTCGTCGAGTGCCACCTTTGCATCGAGCGCCACAAAGTCTCCTTCTGGTGTTCGAGCAAGCGGATTAATTTCGACAAGCCGTGCATCCTCTTCCACGAAACACTCATACAACTTACAAAGAACCTTCGACAACGGAATGAGATCTTCGTGCTCAAATCCTGCACGCTTTGCAAGTTCACGTGCATGCCATGGCTGTAATCCTACGCGTGCTGAAATCGGTTCACGCACGAGCAGTGCACTCTTTGATTCTGCCATTTCTTCAATGTCGATCCCGCCTGCTTTACTCAACAGCAAGACAATCCCACGCGTGCGCGTGTCATAGGTAATCGACACATACGACTCTTGTTGGATGTCGACTTTCTGCTCGACAAGAAGACGCTCAACGATCTCGTCGCGCACTTCTTTGCGATACAACTCATGCCATACCTTGAGAATCTCTGATGGTTCATCTACAAAGGCGATCCCATTGCTCTTTTTTCGCTTGCCCGCAAGGATCTGTGCCTTTACGACAGCAGGTCCACGCCAAGAAGAACATGCTTCTTGCACATCCTGTTCTGAAGAAATGACGACACTTTCCGGAACCGGAATGCCATACTTCTTGTAGAGTTCTTTTCCTTCGAATTCGTAAAGCTTCATACTTGGCCACGTTCTATACGTCCGTCAATAGCGATTGCGCTACTCGGGCATACTACGCCTCTTCAATTCGTTTGGCGAGACCGAACTCTTTACGCACTTGCTTCAGTAGGTCGCTCGTCTGCTGGTGTATTTGCAAGCTGTCCGCAAGCTGCCTCGATATCCTGTCCTTTTGAAATACGAATGGTGACATCAAACCCTTCACTTCGAAGAATTTTCTTAAACGCCTTTATTCGATCCATCGAAGAACGCTCTAGCGCTCCTGAAGTTGTGTTCCATGGAATCAAGTTGATCTTGATCTGATCGCGAACGTCCTTGTAGCGATTTGCGAGCGAAAGGGCTTCCTCTTCGAAGTCGTTCACCCGTTCCAGCATCACGTACTCAAACGTGATGTGCTTATTTCGTGTTCCCCGTTCTTTCAAATACCGACGCACAAACGCCTCAATCTGCTCGATCGACGTTCCTGTATGCGAAGGGACGATCTTGTTGCGTGTTGTGTCGGTTCCCGCGTGAATCGAAATTGCCAAACGCACATCTGGAAATGAAGCGTCGTTCAGCATTTTGTCTAGGCTCTTTGCAAACGCCACCGTGGAAAGCACAACATTTGTTTCTGCAAATCCCATTTCGTCCAAGAAGATAGCAAGTGCCGTTTTCACGTTGTTGTAGTTTGCAAGCGGCTCACCCATACCCATCATCACGATGTTTGTGAGCTTTGAAGGATCTGTCCCTTCTGCCGCGAGCTTACTACGCCAATATCGTACCTGGTCCACAATTTCATCGCTGGTGAGGTTGCGAGCAAATCCCATCTTTCCTGTTGCACAGAACGTACACGCCATGGCACATCCGATCTGAGAAGACAGACAGGTTGTGTATCCGCCCTTGGCATTTGGCATGAGAACTGTCTCTACCTGCGCATCGTCATGCAATGTAATGATCGCCTTTTTTGTCCCATCTTCTTGCGACGTAAACACATCAGCCCGCCTGATACTAAACCAAGGCACTTCTTGAGATAACACTTCTCGCAATCCTTTCGAAAGTGTTGTTACGTCCTCCCATCCCTGAATTGGCTGATACCATGCCTCCCTTACCTGCTTCATGCGAAAAGACGGCTCGTTAAGCCGCTTCAATGTTTCTTGAATGCGTTCAAATACAGTCTCTTCCATACACTTAATAATGCCTTTCTTTTTTATATTGTCAATGCTTCTCCTCATTACCTGAAAAAAAGCTCCCCCCATTACTTCACTTAGGAGGAGTGCGGACTACCGCGATGGAAACTGCGCATTGATGCAATCGAGTACCAGACGCGAAAACACTTCTGCGTATCGCTCCGCACCCTGACCTGTTCGTGCGCACCAGGTCTGCATCGGAGGAAGATGCAAAAAGCCACGTACAGGAGACCGCTTGAGCTGCTTGCCACGCTCGCCCGCATTCTGCAAAAGGAGCAAATAGTGCAGTGCGTTGCACAACCCATGCCCGCCGAACACCGACTCCACGAGTCCGGCTGAATTCGGCACCTGTAGCGCAAGGCGGCGACGCTCGCTCAGCACAGGCAGCCTCATCCTCGAATGAAGCACTTCTGGACCACGCAGATACGACGACTGCGGAACGCTCTGCGCTTCATCTGGCTGTGTACACCGTCTGAATGCATATCGCTCTAGTGCCGCGTGCCAGTCCCAGCCCTCTCCGAGACCGATGGCATGGTCGTCTTGCCGAATGGTCTGCACGCAGACTCGCAAGTCTTCCCAGTGAACGGCAATCGAGCGATGCTGAATCCATTCGATTCCAGCCGCGAGCCGCTCACCAACGACACGACTTCCGTTCAGGTCACGACCCTGAAACGGACCAAATGATACGAGGTGCACTCTTCTCATGTAGATCCCTCCATTCCTTCGATTTTGTAGCACGATCGCCCGTTCCTGCAAAGATTCTCTGACAAAAAACAGGTCCGCTTTTGCGGACCTGTTGCGCATGAGAAACGGCGATGGGTTACTTTTGGATCTGCGCAGAATCGAGATCCTCTAGGTCATCACCCTCTTCGAGATCCTCATCGTCGAGGTCATTCTCCTCACCTTCGTCGAATTCCATCAAGTCTTCAGACTCTTCGAATTCACCGTGGCGCATTCCATGGTGTCCCTTGTGTGGACCATGGCCACGTTCATCTTCACCTGGCAATCCGAGTTCTTCTCGCAAGGCATTTGCCGCCTCGAAGTCTCCGTTTTGCATGTACTCCTGAAGTTGCACAATGTCATCTTCGGCAATTCCTTGATCGCGAAGATGTTCTGCCATTCGCTCTGCGTGTTGAGCATGTCGTTCTTCGAATTGTGTCGCACGTTGTTCGAACTCATCCTGTGAGACTTCATCAATGCGTGAATGCATCAGCTGCTTCCACCCATCGTAGTCCTTCGCCTCTACCGCCTCTCTGAGTTGTGTGCGCTGCTCATCTGTTGGCTTGTCGAGTCCCTGGAACGCACTGGCCGTTCCCACTCCGCCCGCCGCCAAGAGCATAAGCGCCAATGCAGCTGGCCCAAGCACTTTTGCTTTTGAGCTGGGTGTTTTTTGCATTTGTTCCTCTTTCTTCACCGACTCTGACATACATATGATCTTAGGGAATAAGATGGGTGGCCTGCCCATCAGAACGTGTTTGTGTCACGTCCGTATTCCCTACTACGCGTCCAGTTCAGAAAAGTTTCACTCGATCTCCGGGGGTTCCTGACCACGACCATGCAGGCCATGAAACGCTCGTACTGGCAAGACCACTTCTGCTTCGAATTCGCCTTCTTCGTCAGTTTCTTCTTCGTATGTTGCTTCGCCCAAAAATCGTGCGGGTCTTTGCTCTTGTACGTATCGCGGAAGAGGCTCTACATCCTCTACATTGACGATCCAAACACGACCATACGGATCGCGTACGATCAACAGATGCTCCTCGTTAGGTTTTCCCTCTGGCACACCAACCAACACGCCTTTCTCTGGAGCTTCTAAACTATCTTCGCGTAATTCTTGCATTGCTCGATACGGAGGAATCGCTGTGCGTGCCCCTTTCTCAAACGGCGCTGTAAGTCCAACGAATGCTAAAAAGATACCCACCCCTAGCGGGAGCGCAATCGTCACCGCCACCAGAAGTAGTCGGGCGACTCGATATCCTTTTGGAAGATGACGAATGGCTAGTCCGCCAACCGCAGCCACGAGCAGGAAAGCAAAAACAGCTCCCCAAGGAACAGCGAGGCCAATCGCATGCCACGGACTTTCCGCAATGCGCCCAATCGTATCTGGATGCGAGTCGTACGCCTCATCGAACGCCACCCCCGCCAAGAAGGACGCGAGCACCAATACCAGTATCACCCCAAACAACACTCCCCATCTGCGCATCTGAACCATACCCTTCGATGTGGGCTGTAGATTTTGCTCGTTGAGCTGTTCTTGGACGCGGCGGGAAATGTCGCCCATACCTTACGGTTGAATCAAATGAAGACCACTTGCGCGCAGCTCTTTTTCTAATCGCTGACGCGCACGTCGAATTTGTGTTGCCACTGTTCCCTTTGGTTTCTTCAGAATATCTCCGATCTCCTCGTAACTGTATTCTTCTAAATGCCGAAGCACCAGAACTTCCCGGTATTTCAGTGGCAACTGTTGAATTGTCTCTCGGATCGCTTCTGCGTGCTCCTTACGTTCTGTGTCGCCCGCAATATCTTCATCACTTGCGAGCAGATCAAGCAGACGCAGTCCATCTTCATTCTCTTGGTCAAGTGGTACTGTCTGACGCTCTGGCCGCTTATGCTTTCGCATCCAACTCACGGCCTGATTGTGAGTGATCCGGTACGCCCAACTCGAGAATGGCAATGTAGGGTCGAAACTGGCGAGACCTTTATACATACGAAGAAAGGATTCTTGCAGCACATCATCCGCGTCGTCTTGAGCAACTCCTAACCGACGAATGTAGCGCAAGAGACGTGCCTCGTACCGCTCCATGAGCACACCAAAGGATTCCCTGTCTGCCAGAGCTTCCTTCGCAACCTGCTCATCCGAACGGTGAGATGCCATGAGGGCGTTTGCTCCTACTACGCACTTTATTCAGATTTCTTTCAATACACGTCATCACCGAAATAGCGCTGTTCCAGCATGGCATCCACTTCCTCGGGTGACACCTGACCATTGTAGTATTCAAAGCACGTTTCGAGTGTTTGAATGCCCCGCTCCTGACACCTTGTATATTCTTCACGTTCAGTTTCTTCGATCGCTGTTTGGATGATTGCCCTCGCCTCATCTTTTGAGTATGGACGATAGCTAGAGGATGCTGCACGCACCGCCGTCCAATGTGAAACAGTTTCTAACCGCCAGTCTAGACGCTCATCGATATCTGGACGATCCCATCGGACCCACCCACAGCTGTATTCACCCCAGATATCTGCCTCACCACAGTATTCACGTTGTTGCTCCGCCACACGATCGAAGACGCTCACAGCATCTAGCGAAAGATCTCGGTTGAGATAGCGCATATCAAGCTCATAACCTCCATCGCCACGCTCTGCGAGCGAAACGTTGTAGTTTGCAATCTGCCAGTCCATGTTCATGGTGAGCATGATTGTTATCCAGCCAATCACCAACCACACAGAGGCCGTTGTGAACCACCAGACTGGTTTTCGTGTAAGTACCACAACTGCCTGCACTCCAAGGGCAATTGCGGCTAATATGATCCCCGCAAATGCAAATAGACGTAGATGCGTCAGTCCGTATGTTGTGACATACAACTGTAATCGCATCATGGCCGTTCCTGCCATCAGGAGCGTGAGACCAAGGAATGTACCTTGCAGTCCACTCATCAGTAGCTGCTTTTTAGTTCGATCCGTTTTCCAATACACAGCACCACTCACGGCAAGTGCGAGCGCAGACACCCACCACAACTGAAAGAATCCTTGGCGAGCATAGTCTGAGTACGTCAGATTGAATTCCTGCACATACTCATCTCCTCCAAACGCTGCTCGAATCTGAACCAACATAAACGCCGCAAACAAGACGATCAGTGCACTGAGCACTGTTTTTTGAATGTACTGCTGTTTTGCAGGACGCTCTTTCAGCGCTTCCCGTTTCGGCAAGCTTCGTAGCGTGACATATCCAACCAACCCAGCTGCTATTACCACATGAAGAATCCATCGAACCACTTCCCATCCAAGATCTTCTAGAAAGTCGAGTGACCACAGTCGTTCAAACAACTCACGAAAAATAGGATCGGCCGAAGAAAGCAACGCGACAAACACAACCACGATCGGCAGTGCAACCAACAGGCCTATGATGACCTTCCTAAATTGAGCATGCGTCTTTGTGTTGAATGTTCGCTTTCCTACCTGATCTACTCCCTTCCAAAGACCGCTTACGCTAAGAAACGGATGTAGTATACCTAAGAACAATTCCTGTCCCGCCACTAGCAGTGGCACCCCTCTGGAAGTATGTGTAGCAAGCGCTAGCCAGCCAAAAAACAACACGATAAGTGAAAGTACTCCAAGGACATTCACCACGGTGCTTTCATATAGCCCAAGGTCGATTGCGATCAAGATGTATGGAATAAGCAACACGTGCATCCAGCGGTTCTTGATGCTGCCTGTCCACTCCAGAACTCCCACCAAGATACCAACTACAAGCACTGCCCAAATCGATACGCCGATACCGATGTACTCATACACATCGGTTGTTGGCTTTAGCCATGCATAAAGACATGCCAACACGATCGGAACAAGCACAAACGAAATGAGCAGTTGTCGTCGTGGCAGCAGAAGCTCACTCCTTTTATCCAATTCCTGAGCACGCTCTGAAGGTTTCGGCGTGCGCTGAGTTGCGGAAGGTGGTTCCGTCGAAGGGGAACCGCTAGGCGAAGAAGGCATAAACCATTACACGTTAGCGATTGCGCCTTCGATACATTTCCAGCGCATCTTGGGTTGTAACACCTGCCGAAACAGGTACAGAAACGGTACTCCGTTTTGTGAAAACGTCAAAATCCACACCCATATGATGTGGTAATAAAAACACCCCACACAAAGGGCATTTACTCTTCCTGATCTGTAAATGTGAACGGTAACACGTCCTCCATGTGCGCAATTGCTGCGCCAACCTGTATACGCTCAGGCACGTGTCCGTATGCATATGCATAGCGGTAGGTCATTGCATCCTGACTGAGTGACGAAAGCTTCGTTCCAGGCGGCGCGAAGAGTGAGACATGTCCATTCTTGAGTGGCGCTTTCGCCCGCCGAATATCTTCTGCGGTAGGCATGCTTGCAATGAGACCGTCTCGCTCACGTCGAAAGACGTAGCAGAACGCTACTCCGTCCTCACGCGCGTGCCTTTCCCCCAACCTCTTTTCAGGATCTCCACCAACAGCTTCTTCTACCATCATGTCCAATAACTTCACTCCGTCTACCCATTCAAACAGGCGCTGAAACTGCATCGAAGGACGAGAGTTGATCTCTACGAGCTTCACGCCGTACTGATGATGTGCCACGAATTCAATATTGAAAAATCCGTTGTCAAACCCAATGCCTCGCAACACATCTCGAGTGATCTGCCGCATCTCCTCCTGAATATGCTCGTCGATCGCAGATGGATATTCGAATCGAGCAAACGAAAGGGATTCGTAGAGCAATACAGAATCTGTGACTCCTATGAAGCGCACTTCCCCGTTGTGCACATACCCGTCAAGCGTCACCTGTTCACCCTCGGCCCGCTCCTCAATAATGAAGCCGTCAAGAGGCATCTGTCCTCCTGTGATGTCACTCCAGAGTCCGCGATAGGTGTCATTTGTTCGACGGAGCTGTTCTGCGTTCTGTTCAATCCAGGACTCTACTTCTTCTTCCGTCGTACAGATTGCTGTTGCACGTGAAAATGAGGATCGGAATGGCTTTACGATCACTGGAAATGTTACCTCTGAAAGATTTGGACGCTTCCCCTCAGCAAATGCACTGAGCGTAATACCCGTATAACGTGGCACAGCATTTGGTATCCACTGCATCTGCGCATCGCGTGACTTGAGCTTGTGCTGACACAGCACAACAGAACGCACCGACGGATAGAGCACCTCAGCTTGCTCTGCCACATAGGCGGCCATCAAACTCCCACCATCATTTGTTGCAATCACTCCCGCGATTGGTTGCTCAAGTACAGACTGAAGAGCTTGCATTCCTGCCTCACGAGGAATGCATGTTGCCTTAAACCCACGTTGTTCAACAATCTGCTCAAATTCTGCTGCATGCTTGCGCCCCAAGATCAACAGCTGTTGTTCGTTGCTCATAGAAAAGTAGTCTTAGTATGCGCGCTTCTCGAAGATGTGCAAGCGTTTGATTCCAACGAAAAAGAAAAAGCTGGCTCAAGCCAGCAGACGAACAGACGCTAGAACTAACGCCCGCGCCGTTCTGGGGATGTACTCATATCACCGTCCGCCTGTGTCGGCACACCGACACCGCGCTCGCGATCACGAGCTGGACGCGGCGACATATAGTCGCACTCACTGCAGCTGCAACGACGGCCCTGCAGCCCCTTCCGACATGTCGTCGGGTTATCTGGATGATAGATTCCCACGAGCGATCCCTCCAAGGAACGAACTTGTATGAGGATATCATACAATATGTCCCTTCTGGTGTCTTGCCCTATCTTCGCTTAAACAACACTGCATTCGGTAAATCACGTCCCGGACCGTACACGTAGTCATTGTTGAAGTAGAGCGCAGAACTTGCTCCCCCGTCGAGATTCAAGGCGTTATCGGCTCCAAGTGCCTCAAACACATAGGCAAGATCTCGAACGGTTGCCCGGCGTACCAGCACTAAAAATATGGCATTTCCCGTTGTGCCAATTCCCATACGGGTGAGCCGATGCGTTCGCATCCCCCGATCTAGTGGCTCGTCATGCACAACGATCTCGCCGTTTTCCATGAGAGAGGGATAGTTTGCAATCGCCGCCTTCACAGAGGATTGTTCTCGAGTAACAAACTCTTGCAGGCTCGAGCCAAACTCACTTGCCCGATGGTAGAAATGAAAGAGGCCTCGCGCATCGTACACAAACATTGGACCAACGTGTGTATCAAGCTCCCCTTCATGCACCAGTTTTTGCGCCGTTGAGTTATAGACAGGAGAAGAGAACCGATTTTCCTGTCCTACGCACTCACTCGCTCCTGCCTCACAAAAATAGGTCCCCGTCATTCCAATCTGAGCTCCATGCTCTTGCGCATACGAAGCAAGTGACTGTGCCGGACAGTTTGCCCCACAATCTCCCTCATCTGCTGTATCGGTAATCATACGATACGTCGTATTCGGGATCGTGATCACCTCAATCGCAAAGACTCCCCTGTCGATACCAAGCGTGTATGAATCGTGTCGCGCAACTCC
This sequence comes from Candidatus Doudnabacteria bacterium, assembly GCA_020429185.1. Lineage (GTDB taxonomy): Bacteria > Patescibacteriota > JABMPQ01 > JABMPQ01 > JAGQLO01 > JAGQLO01. Next base: position 11,315 of record JAGQLO010000011.1, on the reverse strand, counting down.
ATTGAGAGGCGTTCGACTTTCTTCCAGCCCGATCTCACGCAATTCGTCTGAAGTAATTCCCAAGCCTCGCTCTCGCATAATCGCGAAGGCATCTACAGGACGACCCAGGTAGTATCGTCGCAAGTTACTTGGATCGACGTACCAAGCCTCTCCGTTTTGTTCAGTTTGCAGCAAGATACGCCCAGACAGCCGCTCACGCAACGCCTGTTCATACGACTCGTCTACGTCCTCTGTCGCCTTCGGCACGCGAGCAAGATCCGCATCTGTAATCCCCAATCCTTTAAATCGCATCACATCAAAGGCATCGGCTGGACGACCTAAATACCTACGGCGCAGCGTATCGGGATGAATGTACCAAGCCTCTCCGTTCTGTTCGACATCAAGAAGAATGTATCCTCGCAACCTCTGTCCGAGCGACAAGCTCGTCTGTGCTTCGTCTTCCGTTTCAGACCCCTGCGCCTGCACCGCAGCAACGCCAAACGAGAGCGTGCTTAGTACACACACAAGTGCAACAACTGTTTTCTGGAACCAATTCATGATCCCAGTATACATGAACGTCTATTCACAGATGCTACACCGAAAACACGGCTAGCAAGACTTCAGTAAGTACCAACACAAACGAAAGCCAGAAAATCTTTGCTCCCATTTCGCGCTTTCGGTATCCAAAAAAGATCGCGAGGATCACGATTAACAGCACTGTTTTGAGTGCAACTGGCAGATATGCTGCTTGTGCCCCAAGCTGCCATGTAAGCAAGAGCCCAGTAAACCCTTGAACGAGCGCACCATAAAACATTGCTGGGTTTACCTGTCGGATTCTATCGCCCTTCAACTGCACAAACATACCACCGAGAATAGCGGCAAACCCTAACAAATGGAGGAAGAGAAGAATGCTGTGAAATGTTTCCATAGATGTGTTAGGACGATGCGTTCAGGCGCTATTTCTTATGAGTGCACTTTGGTTTTCTCGTGCTCTTCAATGTAGCGATGATATTTTTGATCCTCCATGACGATGTGATCGATCCACCATTCACCCAGGAAGTCTCGAGCTGCTTTTGTGAGAGCAACCACGGATCCATGCTTATCAAACCGCTCTCTAAATTCCTTATATGCGCTCCGAAATCCGTCGTGAATCACCTTGTGACGCTCTACATCTGGGTAGTCATGCTCGCGCATATAGTGCTCTTCGTACGTCAGATGCTCTGCGATATAGGAATCGAGAAACTTCAAGATTCCTTCTACAAGCTCGTCGTTCGCCCCTTTCTGTTCTGTTACCTCTACAAGTAAATTCACCTCCTTTAAGAGGCGTTTGTGTTGTTCATCAAGTGTCTCGTCACCAACAGAGAGATCTGGCGTCCATTCAAGCGACATACGGAGCAAGTTAACTGGGCATAGAGTTCCTGTCTGCACATTTCATGCTAGCAAATATCTCAGCCTCACACTCAGACGGCTTTGCCTGGCCGCATGTGCACAAATCAAGAAACTTCCCACACACGTTTCTGAACTATTCCAAAAGAAAAAAGGGTCGGATGGGGCTTCATCCTTCCCTACGTATTCACACAGGCAACACTAGATCTACGAACGCTACGAATTTCGACGCGCCTCGTCGATCGCAATTCGACGATCCACCCAGTAGGCATCCCGCTGATCGAGACCGGGCATGTACACCCGCAACGCTCGAAGCGAAGGCTCGTATACCGAGAGGTGCCGTACATGCCGGATTCCGCCAGCCAGTATCTGTCGGATACGCGTAGCGGTTAGCCCGTACTGCCGACCCACTTCTTCGGGAGTAGACTCACATGCGAGGCATTCCCAAAGAATTGAGGCGATTCGCGGTTCCAGCATTTCAAGTCCGTCTCTCACGCACGACGTCAACCGCAATGTGTCCGCAGCTTCGTCAGGCGGAGGAAGAACTTGTGGCGACACCGCCACGAGGCCAAGCACAATCCGCCTATAGGTCTCCGAGGGCGTTTTGCGTCCTGGGCCACACATGCTTGGCATACAGGTGAACCAATGCGCGTCTACCTCTTCGATCTGAACCGTCTGCAAAGACTTCGGTATCAGACCTCGCAGTCCAACACCTTCCTCCAGCAGATGCAGTAGATCCGCGTAGCACGACCTTTGGATTTCGACAGGATCACCCTTACGGAGATCTGCCGATTTCGTTTCCTCGAGGATGAACCACGGCTCCTTCTCAAGTCGACGAAACCAAGTTGCCCGCTCGGTCTTCCACGCTTCGTGCTGTGCACGCCACGCTTCCAACGTTTTCTCGTATGCCTTCGTGACCCGCTCGGGTACCTGAGGCTCCTCCGGCTCTCCCTGTGCAAATCGAGCTTCAGCCGCCTCCGCTATTGTGAGGAGCGTCCGACCAACCTGCTCAGGGAGCATTCTCGAGATGAACTCGAAGTATGCCTTCGGATCCTTTGCTCCAACACCACAGAAGCGCAGGAGCTGCGCGCCTGTTCCAGCGAATGCCATTCTTGAACGACACAACCACTCGGGCTGAGACGACGGTTCAAACTGCTCTACGTCGTACCAACGACTCGCACCTTCGCGCGTTTCGGGCAGATCGTGAACGCTGTCATCGAGATCGCTCTCCTTGAGCCAGAAGCGCAACCCCTTGAACACACGAAGTTTCGGAATTGTGTCTCGCAGTGCGGCAACTCCCAGTAGAAGCCTCCGCACCTGTTCAACATTCCGAGGATCGAGTGTGGGGATTGACTCTCGCTCGAGATCAACCGTCGCTACCGCCGCCACACGTGTTGCCCGAGCTGCAGGATCAAGATCCTTCTTGCCTGGCGTGCGGATATCGTAGCCACCGCACGAATCCCCGTGCGGCATTCCACTGATCACGCGCGCTGCATCGCCGAACACGTCGACGGGCATGACGCGATTTCCACGAAGTCCCTTCGGGTGAATCAGGACCATACGAGCAAGCTGCCCCTCGTAGGACGTCATCACCCGGAAAAACTTCTGGTATGCCAGCACGAAGCTCACACTCGGACACAGATCGATCAACAACTTACATCGCGGTGCGTTCCACCCAGTGAGCAGTACGCGGACCGTGACGATCGTGTCGATCTCCCCCCGATTGAACGCCTTGCGAATCCGATCTCGCGTCTTCACAGGCGTGAGCCCGTGGATGATCGCGACCTCGGGCGCCCCTTCTGGTCGTCGGCTATTGAGGAATGCCTGCGCTGCCTCCGCCGACGTTCGTCCAGGACAAGCAACCAAGGCCGGTACGTTCTTGTGCCAGATTCCGTCCTGCGGATCCTTGTAGGCATACCGCATCCAAGCCGCGACATCGAACATGCTGCCGTCTTCGAGCAACAATTCGACCGCTGCCGGATCGTAGTCACCCGACACGATCTCTACCTCAGACGCGTCCTTATCGACCGTCAACTTCCACACAGCAGGTTCGGCAAGCCGTCCCATACGCCGTGCATCCGTCAACGTGACCTCACTCAGCAGGTACGGGAAGTAGGTCTCGAGCTGATCGCGCACCTGCTTCGACTTGTTCGGAGTCGCAGTCGTCGCGACGCGAATCGTGGTCGGAGCGAACGCCTCTCGAAGGAAACGCAGTCGCGCCTCCGTCAGTGCACCATGCCCTTCGTCGCACATGACGATTCCAACCCGGCGCACCCAGTTTGGGAGCCGGTCTTCTTCGTACATCCGTTGAAAGATCTGATACGTACCGACGGTGATGCCCTCGGGTTGCGACTGCTTCACAGTGCCGTCGAAACGCCCCACCCTGATGGACGGGAAGTTTTCTTCCAGCTCTGCTTGCATCTGGCCGACAAGGTCTGTCGTTGGCTCGAGAATCAGCATCGACAGTTCGGCCGCCGCGGACAATGCCCCCGCAGCGATCGACTTTCCGGTACGTGGCGGAAAGATGAATCTTGCCCAATCCGCCACCTGACCCGACGTCAACGCCGGAAGCACAGACTGTGCTGCGTAGGCCGAGAATCGACCCACAAGCCCGTCCTGCTCTTCGCGCAACGTTACCGCAGCACTCGCCGCATCCGACAGCGCGCCGTAGCGCGCAAGTCGTTCCGCCGCCGAGCGCAGCGCGTCTTCTGCCATCCGGTCCGACGTCGGACGCACGAACTTGTGCGTCGTCTCGGTTCCCCCGTCTACTCCGATACGAGTCAGGACGGTTGTCTGCGCGCCCCTGCTGCCCGAACGCTTTCGCCTACGAATCACGCCGCTCACGGCATGTCTCCTTCCATCACATCTAGCCCATGTGATGTGTCTTAAAAGATACAAACCGAGGACGCCCGTGCGTCCTCATGTCATTTCATTAATATCATCTTTCTGAAGAAAGTCAATCCGTTTTTCTGCTATTCATGCTCCGTATCTGAGTGCTCCACTTCCTGAAACAATGGAATATCGGGCGGAGCAATGGTGAAGCCGATCTGCATACACAGCACAGCACCCACTACACTTCCAGCTAAAGCTGTTCGCAACACAGAAGCTGTTTTCGACCGACGCATCCAGACACCACTCACCCATTTCCCCAGCACGACCGCCACCACAAATGAAGCAATGTCTATCCCTAAGTTTGCCTCAATCCCAAACATTCCCGTGTAGGAATAGAAGAAGGCAATGATAAAGACAATCACCACTACCAGCTCCAGCGCCTTCGCTTCGAGAATGCTCGCTCTTCGCTTTTTTTCTCGGAACCACTCACAGACTCCAAACAGCACAATCGGAGTCACAAGCAGCTTTGTATGTTCCCACACGCTCTCGTTTACTGCAGAGAAGAGTCCCACAAGAGCGTTCTCACCAGACCACGCGAATGTAAAATGAAGCAGTGTTCCTAGAATGATCCCAAACGCGATTCCAACCCACTCAAGCGCTCGGAGCCGCTTCGATCCCATATGGTTCGCCTATACAGGACGTAACGTACCGCCCCACACCTGCCAGGCAAGCAATGACTTCGCAACAAGACTCAGAATGATGTACGCACGTTCTCCGTAGAGATAATTTTCCCACTTTCCTACCTTTTTGTATTGCAACAGCATGTTCAATGCGAACGTGTTGAACGTGAGGAAGATGGTGAAGAAGATCCAATACACAAAGTCTGGTGGTCCCATTTCTCCCCCACCTGCGCCAAACAGATAGATTGCAATCGCGACCCAAGGCACAATTCCCACGATCGATCCGAATACGAATGAGGTCCAGTCTGTTTTCTTCGTGAGCTGATTGTGTCGCTCCATCGCCCACCCAAACAGAATCATGGCAGCGTTGAGGAAGAACATGAGTAACAATGCGACCACGTCGTAGATCCCTGCCAACATCGCGATCGCAAGCATCATGACAGAAGAGCTAAATGCATACTCGATCCAACGCGCGTAGTTTGCGCCATTCTTCAGATGCTTCGCATACCAATCGAAGACGCGTGGCAGTGAAATGATCCAGTGGGCTGCTGCAGACATCAAGAGAAAGGCTGCCACAAGCGGACCAACCCGCAGGTCAAACAACACTTCTGGATTTGGCACCAGCATTGTTGTTTCTACATCGAACTCGAGGAACGATGTCATGACCGGCAACGAAAAATCGCTACTCAAGAGGAGCATAAGAATCCCCTGCACAAGGTGCAGTGCTCCCATCACCATGTTAAAGACCCGGAGGTTTTGAAGACGCTTCGCGTCAGATGTTCGTTTTGCCATAGGTGTTTCTGATGTGTGGAACTACTGTACCACAGTCCCAATCACACCTCATCACACCCGTACCAACTCGTATCGCTAACTCAACTTTCGGAACATGCGAACAGACAACGGGAAAAACACAATCAAAATTCCAACGATCCACACAAGTGCCCACCAAATACTGTCCATGTAGTTTCCTGTCACGAACAACCCTCTGAGTACGTCGATCTCATACGTTACAGGACTATGTTCAGCAAACCACTTCAGCGCACTTGGCATGGTTTCAATCGGCACAAACGCCGAGCTCGCAAACGTGAGTGGAAACATAAACACAAAGCTGGCCATCTGCGCTGTTTCACTTTCTTTCACAGCCAGGCCAATTAATGCCATCACCCACATCACGGCAAATCCAAACAGCAGGGCGAATACCACTGCGAGCAGCGCTTCCCCAACGGATGTTTGGATCCGAAACCCTACGGCATACCCCACACCGATCATAATCGCCATCACAAATACATTACGCAGCGAGTCGGCAAAGGTTCGGCCAGCAAGCACAGCCGCGTTCGACATTGGCAGCGAACGAAACCGATCGATTACGCCTTTCTTCAAGTCTTCTGCGATTCCGATTGCTGTGTTTCCCGCACCAAACAGCACTGTCTGCACAATAATCGCCGGAATGAGGTAGTCGATGTACGACATCCCCGGAACGTTAATAGCGCCCCCGAAGACGTACGCAAACAAGAGTACGAACATAATCGGCTGCACCGTAGAAAAGAACAGAAGTCGCGGAGAACGTCGATACCGAATCAGATTTCGCTTCGCGATCTGCCACGTGTCAGAGAAAAATGCGCGAAGGAGAGTAACCAAGTGTTTCATAGCAACCTTCTAGTGTTGAGACTTCTTACCCATCGTCTTACCTGTTGGAACTTGCTCTTCTGCAAGTGATTCCGCAGACGATCCTGTGAGCGCCAAAAAGACGTCGTCGAGTGTTGGGCGGCGAAGTTGAATGTCGACAATCCCGATTCCGGACGCATCAAACGAGCGCACTACCTCTACCAAGCTATTCGCATTCCCTTCAATTGGCACCGTAAAATGCAGCTGCTCACGATCTTCTTGTAAGCCTTGCCCTCCGATTTTGGACAGGATGCTGCGAGCACTCTCTACGTCTGCTTCGTTCTTCAGTGTTACTTCCAAAACGTTTCCTCCACTTGCTGCCTTGAGTTCATCTGCCGTTCCTTCAGCAATGATCTTTCCTTTGTTTAACACAGCAATCGAATCGGCGAGCTGATCTGCTTCTTCTAAATACTGTGTTGTCAGCAAAATGGTTGTTCCTTTGTCTACAAGAGAACGAATGATGTCCCACAGGTCGCGGCGTGCTGCTGGGTCGAGTCCTGTTGTTGGTTCGTCTAAAAAGATTACTGGCGGCTCTGCAATCAAGCTTGCTGCAAGGTCGAGGCGACGGCGCATTCCTCCACTGTAGGTTTTTGCGGGTCGATCAGCTGCCTCCTGTAGGTGAAACTCTTCGAGAAGATTCGCCGCTCGTGCCTCTGCTTCTTTGCGAGGCAGATGATAGAGACGACTAAACATGTAGAGGTTTTCATACCCTGTCAGGTTCTCGTCGACGGCCGCATACTGTCCCGCCAATCCAATCTTGGTGCGCAGCTCTTCCTGTTCTTTCAGCGCATTGAATCCTGCGATTTCAACACTTCCTTCGTCTGGGCGAAGAAGTGTGGTCATAATCCGCACGAGCGTTGTTTTTCCTGCGCCGTTTGGCCCAAGTAACGCCTTTACCTGCCCCTTTGGCACATGCAAACTCACGCCGTCGATAGCGTTCACTTCGTTAAAGGCTTTCTTTACGTTTTGTACATCAATCATAGGACCGCATCATACTCCTGCCTTCGTAAACATCCAAGAGTGAATAGTCTTGTATGCCTCATAGAAAGCAGCGTCCATTTCTTGAGATGTAGCTCTTCATCTTTTCTTCTCGGTAAAAAACTTGACATAATTTCAAAACAGTGTTATTATGAATTTGTAAGATGATTCGTACGTTTACAAGCACGTTCAAGCGTGTCGTAAGCAGCCTTCGGAGCACGAACCGGCTTTTCTTTTCTCTCCGGTTTCTCCTGTTCCGAATGCTGCTTGCGAACTGAGGTTCACTGGCAGAATACGAGGAACAGAGCTCTCTCTGTTCGGGATATGTCGTTCGATTGTCTCCTTTTCGCATGAATCAACGCGGAGACATCGAATTGCGCGAATCCTTCGTGCAATCCCAAGGGGGCCAACGTGCCCAAACTCGTCCACCTTACTTCCGGCCAGCCCCGAGCCGGTATACAAAATTCGGGAGGAGAAGATCATGGACAAGGACGTCCACCTGAACCCGGCGATCGTCGCCCTGGCGCTCGTTCTCAACAGCCGCGGAATCGCGGCCACGACCCGCCCCACCAAGGCCGGGGGGGCGCTCGAGTGCCCGCCCCCGGCCCACTGGACCTACCACAACGGTATCTTCGTAACGTTGCACGGAGCTGGCGCTGGCGGCACTGGCGAGGTGTTCGTCATCGCCAGCCCACTGTCTGTTCAGACGTCCGCGGTCCACGGGCGCCGGGCGGCGGCCAAGATCGTGCAGCGGCTCCACGATCCGTCGTGGAGCTGGGGGAAGATCTGGGAGGCCGAGACTGCTCGCCGCTTGGCGCCCGTCGCCAAGCTCGTGAAGATCGAGGAAACTGGGGCCACGTTCGACGGGCAGAAGCCCGTTCTGGCCCACAACGCCCCGCTACTCGGCCAGTACGTCTGGGCCGGAAAGATTTTCCCCGACGAGTGCACCAGCCGTAAAGCGTTCCTGCGTCCCATGGACGATGGGACGTACGAGTTGCACCTTTCCTATCGCAACATGGGCAAGGACAACAACTCGGGATTGCGGGATCGTCTCCTCCGCTACCGCTCCGCCCGCGCCGCGGCCAAGCGGATTAGCGACTTCCTCGCCGGCTGAGCACCCCACCCACTTTGGCAGAAGTGGGCTCCCACGCACCTTCCGAAGCGCCCGCCCGGGCTGCTTCCACCGAGACGCTGCCACGTCTCCCTTCCCAAGCCTTTCATGGGTTCGCAGACATGGAAGATTTAGGACAAAACACCTCCCCATATTGGGGAGGTGTTTTTGTTTCTCAATTGTCTGGCAGGGGCTCGTGGATGCTATTCGAACCTTTTTTGTAATAGAGGCATATTCATCTAGAAGGATCATTAAACACTAGTCGGGCTGATCATTCCTTTAGACAATGACGAGAAATGCGGAATAATCTCGGTGTGTCTATGAGGATTACTGTAGTTCGTTTTATTGGGCATAGCACCTCACATCTTTTTACGCTGAATATTCTATACATGCTTGAATCCAGCTCAGATTGATTGATATCTTTATAGAAACCCACTTTGAACAATTTTACCTCATGTCTGCTTACCAAAGGAGCACTAGGGACTGAGCAATTTACTCACTGTTGTCTGAAGTTTTTTTTGATCTTTTCGATTGTTTTTGATTTATATTCCACGTTCAAGCGCATACGTAAATAAGTGTATATTCTTTTAAATACGTTTGACTTTGATTGTTTGATTATCCAACCTAGCTCATCGAGCAGTTCCGACATTGCTTTATCTGTCTCACTTGCAAAATCTTCATTGCATTCAACTATTCCCTTAAAATCCGCATTGCTTGCTTTCAACGCATTCTCATATTCTCCCACTTTCCCCTCGAGCATCGCCATTCGTCCTAGATCCGAAAGTAGCGCATTTTGTCTGTTTATTGCCTGAATATTCTGATTCATTAGTTCTATTCTTGCAGCATAGATGTATATAGAATTCCTTATCTCTAAGTGGCTAATATCATGCAAAACGTCTATTTTCACCGGGAACGTATACAGAACCTGTAGATTTATACTTATCGCGTCCCTTTTTTTAATTGCAGATTGATCTTTTTTTAAAGCATGGAAGAGGGTCATGTGCCGGAATAACATTTCGCGAACTGTATTTAATGCTCTTATTGCATGCTCTTTTTTTTGCTTCTTCTGTTTCCAATTATCACCAAGGATAAAAAAAAGGAAAGCAAAAAAAGCCCCAAGAAAACTACTAATTAAAGCTACCCATTCCGCGGTAGATAAAGAAGAAAAAAAACTAATCATACGATTCAAAAAAATTAGACGACACGCTCTTACCTGTACTTCGCATTTCAAAGTAACAATGATCTGCAGGTCATACAATGAAAGATCGACTCATAGGCAGAGAAGGAATAGCGCAGGAGGAACGATAAGAACTACAGTCCCGGAACAGACATCCTTACATAATGACATATCATTTTCTCCAACAAAAACGATGCGAAAAACAAGTAACAGATGCCTAACTTAACGAAAAAACAGCCACGTTTGCGGCTGCTTTTCCCTTGTGGCAGGCCGCGACACATGCTAATCGAATGGTATTACTAGTTGTTTCTCTGTAAACCGTACCTGAGGATAGAAGGACCGTCGTTGCGACGGAAACAAAAACGCCTCCCCTTCCGGGGAGGCGTTTTTTCCTGAATCCACGAAATCACGTTCATGGGCTCGGGAGGGTGAGGCGTGACGGCGCCTCGGGTGGGGATTCGTCCGGGACTATTCACCGGACGCTCCCGCGGGGAAAAGATTCGAATGTACGATCGGCCGCCGTCACGGTCCTTCCATCCGGCGTGGTAGACCACCCGGACGTAGCCGCCCTCGTTGAGCTCCTGGACGACGGTGTTGTCACCGTCGTACGGGTCGTAGCTCCCCTTGCGGAAGAGCGTGTACCCGTTGCCGTAGATCACCGCCCAGGAAGCGACGTTGTCCGCCAGCGTACGGATGTCCATCACCTTGATCTCCCCGAAGGGCTGCCCAGTGATGGTCTCCACGCGCGCCTTGAAGTCGGCCTCGGACTCGGTGTACTTGATAGCCATTTGTGCTCCTAAACACTTCATGGCTGATGCCGGCTTGCGTGCCGACGGATCTTCGCGGGACGGTCCCGCCCGCTCTTCTCCAACGCGTCTGGTTGGAGCGGAAGGGGCGGTGCCGTCGCCGCGGTTTCTCAATGTTCGATGCTGTTCGATGCTAACAGTTCAATAATAACATATATGAAATATTTGTCAAGTATGCGAACAGGATATGCTTAGTGCCGTTCGCGAGCCAGTGCGTAAAGGCAACAGATCTAAGGAGACTTGAGCTCGAGGAAATCCGCTCCCAGAGCAGATTCCAGTCCCAGACTTATCCCCTGCTCTGTATGCAATGCCAGGCAGGGACCAACGAGGATGACTTCCCGTAAAAGGGTTAGCCAAAGAGTAATCCAATCGAAAACCACCTACTTACCAATGACTCTAAGGAACTCCTTTGATCTTAATAATGCGAAAAGCGGCGTATCGCCGCTTTTCATCAGATCGCTTACAAATTGGGTGGTGTTACTACCTTTGGCAGGGGTGGAGGGAATCGAACCCCCGCCGCTGGTTTTGGAGACCAGCATTCTGCCACTAAACTACACCCCCATCTCTCCTTGCCTGATACCGAGCAACGCAAAGCGACTTGCCCGTGTACCACAACGGGAGTCTACTGACTCCCGTTCTTCAAGGCAACTACTTCGTTTCCTTGTGGTCCGTGTGCGTCTTGCAGACAGGACAGTGCTTCT
>JAGQLO010000010.1 GCA_020429185.1 Candidatus Doudnabacteria bacterium | reverse complement strand
GTGAGTTCGAGTTTCCGAGAGGAATCGTCGGTGATCGTGGCGCTCGCTTCTTCCAATGTTGGACTTGTAACTTCCCTTCCCGGGTCTGTTTCTAAGGGGGGCGACGTTACTTATACCGCGAAAGTCACAAACCAGGAGTCTCATGCCCTTACGCGTGTCACGGTGCGCGTTGAAACACCTTCTGGATTTACCGAAACTTCTTCCGATCCTGCGCGTCCGCGGGATGGATGGACGATAGACGTTCTCGAGCCAGGAGAGACGGCTGAGTTTGAATTAGTCGGAACACTCGACGGAGATACTGGAACAGACGTGACGTTTGTAACCTCTGTTGGGTTCAATGGCACTTCTGGGTCGTTTGCCATTCAGGAAACGCGCGAAGATGTTGTGACCGTTGTTGAGGTTGGAGCACGCCTTGAGCTGACAATGAATGGCGGAGACGCTCTTCCAGTGCTTCCTGGGGATGTTGTTGAAATGGAATTGTTGTTCGAGAACACGGGATCTGAAGCGTTACACGATGTGACGATCGAAGTTCCGCTAGAGGGTTCTGTGGCTGCTCTGAATACGGCTTCGATCCATGTAGAGCGTGGTGAAGTTGTGAACGGAACAACGATTCGATTCACCCCCGAAACGCTTGAAGCTCTGCAGCAGGTAGATCCTACAAAAGGATCTCAGCTATCGTTCTCGTTTACGATTGCAGATCGTCCTGATGTTGATGCAGGAGAAACAGACCTGATGCTTTCGATGAAGCCTCGACTGCAGGCTGCTTCCGATCCAACGGTCTCAGGTGATGTGGAGGTAGAAGGGGCAACACTTGCGTTCCCGATTGGCACGCAAGTCACATTGGGCGCTGCCGTCTTTTACTACGATGAAGAAGGGCGTCAGTTAGGGGCTGGTCCGCTTCCTCCCGTGGAAGATGAAAAGACGACGTTCCAGGTACGTGTGGTGCTTTCAAATACAACAAGTGCTGTTCAGGCAACAGAGGTTGAGATTACCTTGGCTAGTGGTGCAAAGGTTGTTGCGTTGGGTGAACCTACAGCGGGTGAGTTGGAACAGACATCTGGAGCTGTCGTGTGGAATGTAGGACTCTTGCCTGCCGAAGTGGGCTCCGCGTTGCCGCAGCAGGAAGCAACATTTGATGTAGAAGTTCGTCCACGCCGTGCACAGGTTGGAACGTTTGTGCCGATCATAAGTGGGGCAGCACTTTCTGGAAGTGATACGCATGCATCTATCGATGTTGTTGCCGAAGCTGCTGCACTTGACTCTTCGTTGCCCGAAGACTCCTTCGGATCTGGAAAAGGAAAAGTAATTGCTGCTGAGTAACAGTCGAAGAGAGAAGAGACTCAGTAACGCGAGTGAGTTATCCACTCTCACTCGCGTTTTGTGTTTATTTCGCTTCATTGAGCCATTTGGATGAGTTGCCTGCTTGTGCTATTCTTCGTGTAGAAAAGGTTTTCTCCTCGGTCCACCGAACGGTAGAAACGGAAGAATGAAAGAGAACGAAGAAGGCTCTTCGTAAACCGAGAGGAACATGTCCTCGCTGTTTACGGAGAGCCCTTTTCTTCCTTCAACGCCTTGGTCGGGCGCAGGACAAAAGGTTGCTCTGTTACTACTTTACGGAACGCCTATGTTGCGAGATAGAACGATTGTTCGCTCCGGCTTCCCGATTCGTGCGGTTCATTGTCGCACAGGTACCGTTTTCTTACGGGCGTAGCCCAAATTACTCTTCATTCCAATTAGACTGAGGGTCTCGAATTTGACCCATAAACCATCTTCACCTCAGCCCGAGGTGCCAGGCCGTCCCACAGGGGACGGCCTTTTACTTGCTTCTGTATGCGTGGTTTCGTACTCTCTGTGTATGCAATCTTTAGAAACAATCACGAACTGGGCGTTGCGACGCGGCTTTGTGTTCCCTTCGTCCGAAATCTATGACGGATTTGCGGCTGTGTATGACATGGGACCGCTTGGCGTTGAATTACAGAATGCGATCAAGCGCTTGTGGTGGCGTGAAATGGTCGACACACGACCAAACATTGTGGGGCTTGATGCGCAGATTTTAATGCATCCAAAGGTGTGGGACGCGTCTGGTCATACAGAAGCATTCACTGATCCGCTTGTTGATTGTGGTGCGTGTAAGAAGCGATTCCGTGCAGACCATCTCTATGAAGATGCGACCGACAAGAACGCAGACGATATGGACATGGAGCAGCTTGGAGCTGCGCTGAAAGAAGCCGGTGTGAAGTGTCCGAACTGTGGTAAGGATGCGATGGGTGAACCGCGCACCTTTAATCTTCTTGTGGGTGCAGAGATGGGTGTTATTGAAGGAGAGAAAGAAACGGTGTGGCTTCGTGGTGAAACAGCACAGGGTATTTACGTGAATGCGCTTCGTACAGCTGAGGCGATGCGCCTGCAGCCACCATTCGGGATTGCGCAAATTGGAAAGGCGTTCCGAAATGAGATTACGCCACGCAACTTCTTGTTCCGTGTGCGGGAGTTTGAGCAGATGGAAATGCAGTTCTTTGTGCGCGATGAGAAGATGGCTGACGAACAGTACGCGTTCTGGCGAGAGCGCCGCATGCAGTGGCTACGTGAAGTGATCGGTCTTTCGGAAGAGAACACGCGCTATCACGAACATTCTCCAGAAGAACGCGCGCACTACGCAACCGCTGCTGAGGATGTGCAGTTCCAGTTTCCATTTGGATGGAAGGAGCTTGAGGGTATTCACAATCGTGGCGACTGGGATCTGTCGCGTCACTCTGAGTACTCTGGAAACAAGCAGACATTTTTCGATCAAGAAGCAAACGAGCACTACATTCCACGCATTGTCGAAACATCTGGTGGTGTAGGTCGTCTCACTCTTGCTGTGATGTCGGAGGCACTCGATGAAGAAACACTCGAAGGTGGTGAGACGCGATTGGTGGCGCGATTTAAACCAGCAATCGCTCCAGTGCAGGTAGCTGTGTTGCCATTGAGTAAGAAAGATCCAATTACAGAGAAATCCATGGAAGTCTTTGAGGGATTGCTCAAGGGTACCTCGTTGCGTGTACAGTTCGACGAAACACAGTCGATTGGTAAGCGCTATCGTCGCCAAGACGAGATTGGAACGCCGTTCTGTGTGACAATCGACTTTGATTCGCTTGAAGATGATGCGGTGACGGTTCGAGACCGCGACACGATGCAGCAAGAACGCGTGAAGATTGAAGAGCTTGCAGCGTATCTTTCTGCGAAGTTTGAGTAGTTGATGGCAGTATGAAGATTGTCTTTCACGAACGCCTTCGAGCGTTGCGTTTGCGACTCAAAGAGGAGGGTGTGGACGCGGTGTTATTGTTGGAACCGCTTGCTATTCGCCATGTACTTGGGCGAGAGGCGGAGGCGGATCGTGTGTTGATTACGCGGAAACGAGTCGTGTGGTTTGAGGATGCACGTGGTGTTCCGGTGCGGGATCCAGATCTTGCTGTTCAGCCTCTTCAGAACTTTGCAACCTATTTGCGATCGAAACTGACGAAGGGAATGGTCGTTGCCATCGCCAGTGAGACCACAACAATTGTGCAATTGGAGGCGGTACGTTCCCTATTTCGTGGAACGGGCACTCGCGTGCGTCCTATTGCAGCATTGTTGCGTGATTCACGTGCGCTGAAATCCGAAGCCGAAATACGTGATCATGAACGAGCGGCAACGATTGCGGACGAAGCGTTGGCTGTGGCTCGGCGCAAGGCAGCTGTTGGAATGACGGAGGCGCAGGTGGCGCGGTTGATCGATAACGAAATGTACGAGCGAGGAGCCGAGCGTCCTGCATTTGATACGATCGTGGCCTTTTCTGAGCAGGCAGCGACACCACACCATGTTGTGTCTCGTGCGCGGACGCTGCGAAAAACTGATCTTGTATTGGTTGATATGGGAGCGGTGTACAATGGTGCTCATTCCGATATGAGTCGCACCTTCTTGCCAGATCGTGCCACACAAGAGCAGCGCGCGGCTTGGGAGGCTGTAGTGCAATCTCAGGCTGCGGGAGTGAAGACTGTTTCCGCAGGTATTGAAGCTGGGCAAGTGGATGAGGTGTGTCGTCGTGTGTTGCGAGAGAGAGATCTTGAAGACTTGTTTACGCATGCAACAGGGCATGGGGTTGGACTGGAAATCCATGAGTACCCAACTGTGTCGAATGACTCTCCACATGTATTGCAGCGCGGTATGATTGTGACGGTTGAACCGGGTGTCTATGTACCGAAGAAGTTTGGGGTGCGGATAGAAGATATGTTGCTTGTCACAGCATCAGGAAGTCGTGTGCTGACACGTACACCGATTCGTCCAGAGCCGTTTCTACTACGCTAACCTGTGTGTCTATGCGTGACACGACTACATCGAACACACGAGAGTTACGTGTGCCCACAACTACGTTGGCAATGATCTCGCATGGAATTGTGAAGGGGCTCTATTTGATGGCGGCAACACTTGTGTTGCCGGTTGCTGTGTACGTGGTGCAACATGAACCGTTGATCGCCGGATCGGAGGGAACAAGTACGTTCTTTTTCGTGAGTTTGTATTTCTTGGGTCCGCTGTTTGTGATCTTCTTTGTTGGATTGGGAGTGTATTTGTTTCCAACGAGATTTTGGAACGGATTGCTCGCTCTTGTTTCTTTCTTGCTCCCGCTTCTTGCGGTGGTTATCACGGGGAGGGACTCGCTTCTTACAGGAGTATACGCTCTTTTTCATGCCTCACTTCTTTCGCTTGTGCTGTTTTGGCTAGGGACGCTTGTGCTGGTGCTGGTGCGTCCGAGCCTGTTTGGCATTCCTTCTCGATCATGGAAAGCATTTCTTGGTGGGCTTGTGTTTGCACTTGTCTTGATTGGGTTTGCATGGACGGCGAGTGTGCCGTTCTTTGTCCAGCTGGCTGAGGTACGCTCTGGTACTTCGTTGTTGTGGCCGTTCGTGGCGATTGTGGTTCAGGTATTGTACGGAGCTCTCACGTGGTATTTCACACTCAGACGTCGTGCATCTGACTCGGGACAGCAGGAGGTTGAACGGGCATGGGATGCTTGGGGAAATGCGACTGTTGGAGCATTGTTGCTTTCAGTTGTGGGGGCGTTGGCTGTGATGATTCTTGGCAACAACCTTTAGGCGCGTACGCTTGAGTGGTGCGAACCACTTGCGAGGAGCGTGACAAATTTGCTGCATCCGTCTACGCTTGCACGTTCGTGTGAGTGTTTGTTCTTTATCTCATTGTGCGTGTTTTAGAGTGCTCTTCGCGGCTTTGCGAGGAGGGAACTTGTTCCAGTTTTTGAACGTGTGCGCCGCTTTGGCAAGGAGATGGGGATGCCCGGGTATGAATGGGATCCGTTAAACGAGCCCCCGGCGGTTTCGTCGGGGCAAGCGGGGTCGCGAGCCCCGAGGGGAGTCGACGCGTTTGTGCTGGCACAGCCCAGTTTGCGAGAATCCGAGCCGCCGGTTGACGTGCGGTTGTGGCGCGCTCTGCGTCGTCACCCGGCTACGCCGGTGTTGCTGGGCTTGTGCTTGCTGCTCGCTGGCCTGATTCTGCATGCGTTCAACGTGAGGTCGGTTGCGTTGGTAATGTATGTGGCGACGTTGTTGCTCTTGGGGCTGTTGATGCTTCGGAGTTGGCAGGGTCGTTGGCAGAGAGGACTGTCGGCAGATGAGACATTTCCGCCGTTGGAGACTCAGGAACAGGGGGTCGTTCCAGCTGTCTCTTCGGCCAATGTTCAAGTCGATCAACCGCTTGCTGTGCGTACCACTTCTGCTCACGTTCCGTCTCGAAGCGGACCGTCGGATGTGGCTGAACGACTCGACCTATTGATCCGGGCTCCGGAAGGAGTCGTGGAAGAGGCGGGCATCGTGTCGGTGCTTGCCGAGTATTTTCCAGATAGCGTTGAGGGATTCCTCCTCGCGATGTTGGATGAAGGTCGGTCGTTGCGTGAAGAGTGTACGGAGCTGGAGTTGTTGGCTCGTAGGGCACTTGATCGCCAGCACGACGCTGAGCAGCAGCGCAATGTGGCAATTTCGCGCTCGGCTGAGGCGCTTCGGCTGGCGGGCTCGCTGGCCAAGGTTGCGTTCTCGCTGCTCAATCTGACTCGAGGCGAGAACCCGTTTCGAGATGCCGATGCCTTCAATCGCCTGGTTGATTCGGGGGAGATCGATCCGTCTCGGGTTCAAGAGAGCTGTGCGACCTATCTGGCGTGGGAGTTGCACGAGCGTCTTCAGGAGCTCTGGGCGTTCGCACATGGTCCTGAGTCGGCGCAGCTCGAGGAGGATATTCCTGCCATCGAAGACGAGGATCACTCAGCTGATCCGCTGCAACTCGAGCACGAGCTCCCAGGCCCTGAGTCGGACTCCGACGTTGCTGCCGAACGCACAGACTCCTAGTCTTCTTGATTGCTTCTGTAAGCGTCTTGAGGGCTTTTTTCTTGCCTTGATTTGGGGATGATCTCACGGTACTGTCTGTCACGCGGATGATTTAGCGATTTTAGACGACGATATGAACATCGATTCCTGGACACGCAAAGACGGACTTCGTGTAGTGCATGTGCCCTATCCGGATATGGACACTGTGACTGTCCTTTCGCTCTGCAAGACAGGTTCAAAATATGAAACGGACGAGATCGCTGGTATTTCTCACTTTCTTGAACACATGTTCTTTAAAGGGACGGAAAAGCGACCGACGGCACAACATGTGGCGGAAGCGCTTGATGAAGTGGGAGGTGAGTTTAATGCGTTCACAGGAAAGGAATACACTGGGTACTACGCAAAGGTGGCTGATCGACATGCAGAGCTAGCAGTTGATGTGATCGGTGACATTTTGTTGCACTCGAATTTAGACCCACGAGAGATCAATCGAGAGCGTGGAGTGATCATTGAGGAGATGCGTATGTATCAAGACTCTCCAATGCGCTATGTTCCTGAACTGCTTGAAAATGAACTGTATCCAAATCAGCCGGCAGGACGACTGATTATTGGATCGGAAGAGACCATTATGTCTGTGAAGGCAGAAGATTTCCGTGACTATCTTGCGAAGCAATACGTGAGCAAGAACATGGTTGTTGTACTCGTTGGAAACATTACGAAAGAACGTGTGGAGGCGTTGGTCGACGAGCATTTTGCCGATATGCCAGAGGGTGAGGCACAGATTGCCATGATGCCTGCCACGGAAACGCAGACAGAGCCTGGTCTGTTGTTGCACTACAAAGAAACGGATCAGGCGCATTTGGCGTTGGCGTTTCGAGGTGTAGCACGAAAGCACAAGGATCGTGCTGCGCATGTCGTGCTCTCGGCGATTCTTGGTGGAGGCATGAGCTCACGACTCTTTGGAACGGTGCGTGAACAGATGGGATTGGCGTATTACATTCGAGCGGAAGCGGAATCGATGACCGAAACAGGATACATAGAGGTGAGTGCCGGAGTGGAAGTGACGAAGTTGCAGGATGCGTTGATCGCTATTTTGAAAGAGTGTGAAGGCCTTGTTGCTGAAGAAGTGCCCGCGAAAGAGCTGAAAAAGGCGAAGGAGTATATTAAGGGACGTTCGCAGCTTGGTCTCGAAAAGTCTGATGAAATTGCCTTCTTTGTTGGTGAGCAGGAAATTCTGGAACATGAAGTTGAGCTTCTTGAAGAGAAGTTTGCCAAGATTGATGCTGTCACGGCAGCTGATGTACAGCGCGTTGCAAAGGACGTATTCGTGAACGAAAAAATGAACTTAGCTGTGATTGGACCGTATCGAGATCCAGCTCCTGTCATGGATGTTTTGACGTTCTAGTTTGGGCGAATACAGCTCGGTCGTCTGACGTGTATTCTGTAGAGGTTGCGGTCTTTTGGGCCTGCGCTAGTCTGGAGGCATGGCGAAGCCAAAAAGTGTTCACATTGATGTTTCCTACGGGACGTTTTTGAAGCTTGCAATTCTCGCGATTGCGGCCGGCTTCTTGTTTTTGGTGCGTGAGCTCTTGTTGTTGATTTTTATTGCCATCGTGATTGCGTCGGCACTTGATCCGCTCGTCGATTGGTTGCATCGTCGCAAGATTCCTCGAGCGCTTACGGTGTTGTTCGTGTATATCGTGTTGATTGGAATCTTGGTTGTGATTGTGAGTGTGTTGGCACCGGCTGTCGCGGAGCAGATCCAGGAGTTGCTGACGTTGG
This sequence comes from Candidatus Doudnabacteria bacterium, assembly GCA_020429185.1. Classification (GTDB taxonomy): domain Bacteria; phylum Patescibacteriota; class JABMPQ01; order JABMPQ01; family JAGQLO01; genus JAGQLO01. The sequence continues at coordinate 30,776 of JAGQLO010000010.1, read as the reverse complement.
CGCCTGAGTATCTTGATAAGCTTGCGATTTGGTTGGGTGGCTTGTTGAGTGTTTCTCCTCAGGATTTGGTGAACGGCGACATCGTTGGGTCGCTGACGGGTACGGTAAGCGACTCGCTTGCGGGTGTGACGGATGCACTTTCGAGTACGATCCGTGGATTCTTTTCGTTCCTGATTGTGTTGGTACTCGCATTCTACTTTTCTGTTCAGGAAGACAGTTTCAAGGGATTTATTCGTTCTATTGTTCCGTCGCGACATCGATTGTATGTCTCGGATCTTACAGGGCGCATGCAAAAGCAGATGGGATTGTGGCTGCGTGGGCAGCTGATCCTGGCACTTGTGATCTTTGTGCTGACGTTTGTGGTGCTTTCTGCGCTGCATGTACCAAACGCACTGGTGCTTGCCATGCTCGCCGGATTATTCGAAGTAGTGCCCTACATTGGTCCTATCCTGTCTGCCGTTCCGGCAACGCTGATTGCCTTTACGGTATCTCCACTCACAGCTGCACTTGTTGTGGTGGCGTACGTAATCATCCAGCAACTGGAGAACCATGTGTTGCAGCCTCGTATCATGGGGAAAGTTCTTGGGCTCAATCCATTGATTGTGATTTTGGCGATTTTGATTGGTGCTCAGTTGGCTGGTGTGTTGGGTGCGATTCTGGCTGTGCCGCTTGTGACAGCGGCAACGGTGTTTTTGGGTGACTTGTTTCATGAAACCGAGCGACTTGAGGATCGATTGAAGTCGCGCGGCGCTCGAGAAGTACGCTTCTTCAAGCCTTCTGAAGATGGAAAGGGGATGTTTTCTTCGTTCGGCCGTGATGGCTCTAAGAAGGGAAAGCCGTCCGAAAAAGAGGGAGATGAAACCTAGTATGTCTGACTCGCTTTCACTGCCAGTTTCCGATCCGTCCTCGCTACAGGGCCGGTTATTTGTTGCGGCAACACCAATTGGTAATCTCGAAGATGTTACGTTGCGACTGTTGCGACTGTTGCGTGATGTGGATGTTGTTTTGTGCGAAGATACGCGTGTAACCCGGAAGGTGTTTGATCGGTATGTGTTGCCGGTTGAGAATGCGACGGGAGACTATCGGTTACAGCAATTTCACCAGCACTCGCTCGATCAAGAAGTGGATCGTATCGTTCGCTCAATCCAAGAGGGGCGTTCGTGTGTGTTGGTGACTGATGCGGGTACGCCCTGCATCTCGGATCCGGGATGGAGGCTTGTGGATGCTGTTCGAGAGGCGAATCTTCCTGTTGAAGTTGTGGCAGGTCCTTCCGCTGTCACGGCAGCATTGTCTGTAGCAGGTCTCAATTGCACGACCTATACGTTCTTGGGATTTCCTCCTGTGAAAAAGGGACGTCAGACATTCTTTTCTGCGCTTGCAGAACGCAAGGAAGTTGTCGTGTTGTATGAATCGCCGCATCGTATTCGTAAAACAGTTGAAGCGTTGGCTGAGCAGGTTGGGGATCGTTTGGTTGTGTTGGCGCGTGAGCTTACGAAGTTACACGAGGAGGTCTTACGGGGAACGCCGGTAGAATTACTTGAGCAGCTTCCAGAAAAGGCGCGAGGAGAGTTTGTGGTCATTGTTGATCGTCCGCATTCCTAAGGGTAGTTGAGTAGTTTGCAGTTGCGACTTCGATTGATCGAGGTCTATACTGCGTGTTGCACGCTATTCTTTGTTTTTGTCTATGTCTGAGCGCGTTTCTCTGTTTAATCCAATCTATTACGTGAATGGCAAGCCTCATTTGGGGCACGCCTACACGACTGTTGCTACTGATGCCGTGGCGCGCTATTGGCGTTCTCGTGGGAAAGATGTGTATTTCCAGGTTGGAACCGACGAGCATGGAGCGAAGAATGCTGAAAAGGCAGAAGAGGCTGGTCAGACTCCGCAAGAGTTTGTAGATGAAATGTCTGCCACGTTCCGATTGGCGTGGGACCGGTTGAGCATTACGAATGATACGTTTTGGCGTACGAGTTCTAAGGAGCACAAAGATCGTGCCCGTGCGATTTTTCAGCAACTGTATGACGGGGGATTTCTATACGAAGACGAATACACAGGTCTCTACTGCACGGGGTGTGAGAAGTTTATTACTGAGAAGGAGCTAGACGAAGAAGGGAACTGTCCAGACCACAAGAAGAAGCCAGAGGAATTGTCTGAGAAGAACTGGTTCTTCAAGTTGTCTGATTTTTTGCCTCGGGTACAGGCATTAATCGAGAGCGACGAACTTCTTGTTCGACCTGCACATATGAAGTCCGAGGTTCTTGGACTCTTTAAGCAGGGAATGGATGACTTTTCTGTATCTCGTCAGCGTGTTACGTGGGGCGTTCCGCTGCCGTTTGCCGAGGATCAGGTGTCGTACGTGTGGGTAGAAGCGCTCTTCAACTACATCACCGGTCTTGGTTATGGCTCTAACAACGACGAGGCATTTACGAAGTATTGGCCTGGGGTGAACGTAGTGGGAAAGGACATCATTAAGTTCCACGCTGTCTACTGGCCAGCACTGTTGTTGGCACTTGGGATTGATCCACCACGGCAGGTGTTTGCTCACGGCTTCTTTACCGTGGACGGACAAAAGATGTCGAAGACGATTGGAAATGTAGTCGACCCAAATGAGCTGGTGGATCGCTATGGCTCTGATGGTGCGCGGTACCTGATTTTGAGCCAGTTCCCATTTGGGCAAGATGGAGATGTGAAGGCGGGGCAGTTTGATGAGCAGTACAATGCGGCGCTTGCGAATGATCTTGGAAACTTGGTGCATCGAGTGACCTCGATGGCTGAAAAATATCTTGAGGGTTCTGTTCGTGCAGATGCGCTGGTGGGCGACGCTATTCTGTTACCACTCGTGAAAGAACTCGACGCCAAGATTGAGGATGCGTTTACTGCGTTTCGGCCAGACTTGGCACTTGAATCTGTCTTTGCGCTTGTTGAACGTGCGAATGCGTTGATTGAAGAGCGTGAGCCTTGGAAGTTGGCAAAGGATGAGGCAAACCGCCAGGCGCTCGAAGCATTGTTCGCTGATTTACTTGGTGGACTTCAGGCGTTGGCAGTGTTTAGCTACCCGTTCTTCCCAGAAGCTTCCGCAAAGATTGCTGATCGTATTGGTCTTGGATTGAGTGAGCAGGGTGAGACGTCTGCTTCGGCGGTCTTTACAGTACGTACCGAAGAGCCATTGTTTCCACGTATTGAGTCTGAGTGATGATTGATTCACATTGCCATCTTGAATTCGACGATTTTGTCGGGCAGGTCGATGAGGTTCTTGCGCGCGCTTCTGCTGTGGGTGTTGTTCAGATGCTCACGATTGGGTGTTCGCTTTCGCGTGCGGAGGCGGCTATTCAGATTGCTCAACAACATGAACAAGTATTCGCGGCGATTGGGGTACACCCGGAAACCTACGGGGGAGATGGGCAAGAAGGTCCCGATCTAGTTGATCCAGATCAGGCGGTTGTTCGATTGCGCGAATTGGCTCAATCCACTGATCGTGTGAAGGCGATTGGGGAATGCGGACTTGATTATCATCGACCTGAACATGCGGCGACGGCAGAACAGCAGAAGCCATTGCTGCGTGCACAGTTAGAATTAGCGAGAGAGCTTGGTTTGCCCGTTGTGTTTCATATTCGTGAGGCATTTGATGACGCGCTGCCGATATTGGCGGACTATGCGGATGAGCTACGTGGTGTTGTGCATTCGTTTACAGGAGATCTGTTTGAGGCAAAGCAGGTTCTTGAACAAGGCTGGTCGATTGGCCTGAATGGCATTCATACGTTTGGCGATGCGTCGCTCGATGAGGTGGTTCAAGAGCTTCCTCTTGATCGTATTCTGCTTGAAACAGATGCTCCGTTTTTGACTCCCGTTCCACATCGGGGCAAACGTCCGAACGAACCGGCACATGTTATTCATGTTGCTGAGAAAGTGGCTGAACTGAAGGGACTTTCTGTTGAGGAGGTTGCTCTTGCAACGACTGAGAATACGCGTGCACTGTTTTCGCTTCCGGAACCTCAACTCTTTTAGATCTTGCTGATGTAGAGTCCGATCTCTACACTTGTTGTATTGCATTGATTACGACCTGTTATGGCTACTCCTTACGACCACACATCGAAAGATGCTGTTTGGCAAGAACGCTGGCGCGAAGCTGGTGCCTTTACGACATCTGATGATCCTTTGGATGCGCGTCCAAAGCGCTACATTCTGGACATGTTTCCGTACCCATCTGGGGCAGGTCTTCATGTGGGACATCTTGAGGGATACACGGCAACCGATATCGTGTCGCGCTACTGGCGCATGAAAGGGGAGAATGTATTGCATCCGATGGGGTGGGATGCATTTGGATTGCCGGCAGAGAATTATGCGATCAAAACAGGTGTTCATCCAAAGGAGACGACGAAGCAGAACACAGATAACTTTCGATCTCAGATTCAGAAGGCGGGTCTTTCGTATGACTGGGAGCGTGAAATTGATACGTCGAGTCCTGAGTATTACAAATGGACTCAGTGGTTCTTCCTGTTGTTGCATGGGCGTGAGTTAGCAGAGCGAAAGCTTTCGAAGGTGAATTGGTGTGAGTCCTGCAAGACCGTGTTAGCAAACGAACAGGTGTTGGATGGTCGCTGTGAACGTTGTGACACGGAAGTTGTTCAGAAGGAACAAGAGCAGTGGTTCTTTAAGATTACTGAGTATGCAGATCGATTGATCTCGAGTCTGGATACTATTGATTGGCCAGACGGCATTAAGGCAATGCAAGAGAACTGGGTTGGTCGTAGTGAGGGTGCTCGTATTCGTTTTGCTGTGGCGGATAGTTCTGATGTCTTAGAGGTCTTTACGACTCGGCCAGATACGTTGTTCGGCGTGACGTTCATGGCGCTGGCTCCAGAGCATCCAATGGTGAAGCAGTTCACCACGTCGGAGCAGCAGGCGGAAGTAGAGGCGTATATTGAGGCAACAACGAAGAAGTCTGAGTTGGAGCGTCAGGCAAGCGATGAAAAAACGGGTGTGTTTACGGGTGGATTCGTAATGAATCCGGTAAACGGTGAGCAGGTTCCGGTGTGGATCGCAGACTATGTTCTGATGGGCTACGGCACTGGAGCGATTATGGCAGTGCCAGCACATGATGAGCGCGACAATGTCTTTGCGAACAAGTACGATCTGCCAATTGTGAACGTCATCGGGGGACTCGAAGATCCGTATGCGAAAGAAGGCGGCCTTCTGGAGCATTCAGATTTTTTGAATGGTCTTGATGTGAAGTCTGGGATTCAAACAGCAATTGAGTGGATCGAGTCGAACAATGCAGGTGTTCGTGAAACAACGTACAAGCTGCGTGACTGGTTGATTTCTCGTCAGCGGTATTGGGGCGCGCCGATTCCGATGGTGTATGACGATCAGGGGGATGTCTATGCGTTGCCAGAAGATGAATTGCCTGTGTTGCTGCCAGAAGATGTCGACTTTAAGCCAACGGGTGAATCGCCGCTCGTAGATTCTGAGACATTCCACGCCAAAGAAGACATGGAGCGCATTACCAAGAAACTTCACGATGCTGGTACGTTGTCGAGCGATCGAACAATCGTGCGTCGTGAGTCAGACACGATGGATGGGTTTGCGTGTTCGAGTTGGTATATGTTCCGCTTCACAGATCCGCACAATGCCGACGCCTTTGCGGGCAAAGAGGCACTTTCTCGTATGATGCCTGTCGATCTGTATGTGGGTGGGGCAGAACATGCTGTGCTTCACTTGTTGTATGCGCGGTTCTTCACGATGGTGTTGCACGATCTTGGGTATGTTGAGTTCGATGAGCCGTTTCAAGCATTGCGCAATCCGGGAATTATTTTGGCAGAAGACAACCGCAAAATGTCGAAGCGGTGGGGGAATGTGGTGAACCCTGATGACGTGATTGCGCAGCACGGTGCTGACACGCTGCGTATGTATGAGATGTTTGTTGGACCGATTGAAGATTCAAAGCCGTGGAGCCAGAGTGGTGTGCTTGGCGTGCGTCGTTTTGTCGATAAAGTTTGGGGGCTGTTTGCGTCTGGATCGCTTGCAGCAGGCGAAACACCTTCTGAGACTCGAACGTTGTTGCACAAGACCTTAAAGAAGGTTCAGGAAGATATTGAGGGCTTCTCCTTTAACACGTCCGTGTCGGCGATGATGATTTTGGCGAATCATTTGTCGGAGGACCCAACTGTACGCGTGACGCAGGAAGTTGCCGACGTCTTTTTGAAGGTCGTTTCTCCGTTCGCGCCACATTTGGCGGAATCCTGCTATGAGGCGATTGGGGGCGGGGGGTTGGTGGCCATGATGGAGTGGCCACAATTAGACGAGTCTGCGTTGCAGGATGAAACGGTGACCATTGCGTTTCAGGTTCTTGGAAAGACGCGTGGAACGTTCCAAGTTGCTCCAGATGCAACAGAAGAAGAGGCACTCGCTATTGCGGCGCAACTTCCTGGGTACGCGCAGCATGTAGGCAACGCTGAGCTCAAGAAAGTCATCTACGTGCCACGCCGTATTTTGAATGTGATTGTTTAAGGCTGAGGAGCCTTCCAATAGTCGTAGAACTGGCGCCATTCGGGCTGAATTCTGTTTTCATTTCCTATGAATCGGTTTTGGTAGTCGAAAATGACGGATTCGCCGTCACCGTTTACATAGCGAAGCCATTCCTGGCGTGATTCCCCGGACTTAGGTTCGTTTGATTCAATTGTAGCTCTTCCACGAACGAGTCCTCGTGCGTGGAGTTGTTCAAGGAGTGATGCAGCGAGCATAAGTCTCGCGCCTGGCGTCCCAACGCCTCGCTCGACGAATTCACTGAGTTTGATGCGGCCCGTTGAGTCTGCGGTTGGGTAGACATCTCGTTCAGCGCTGCGGGTCTGTTCTGGAAGGTAGTAGTCAACAAGTTGCTGCAAATTGTCGAGTGGGGGCGCCCCTTGATTCACGTGTTTGAGATACTCTTCCGTGATTGTTCGTAAGTGTTCAGATTCCCCAATCCGTACCTCGATACGCTCTTGGGCTGCTGTCGTGTATCTATTGCCATCAATGCGTGCTCGCTGGTCTCGCGGACGTATTTCTTGTGGACGTCCGTAGCGCCGTTCACCAAATGATAGATTTCCTGATGTGCGCGCGTTTTTAGGCTGAGGCGCGTAGTCTTGTTGCTGCTTGTCTGTTGGACGTTCGTAGAATTTTGCGAGGTTCGCGTTACGCTTTGCTTCTTCGAGTGTTCCCACAAAGTTGCCTGCGGGGTCGATGATCCATGGTTCGTTTCGAAAATCTGTATAGCGGACCCAGGCGTGTCCTCCTATGCCTTCGATCTGACTTCGGTCGACTGAGACCTGGCCATTCATTTTTCCTTCGTCGATCATGCGTTCGATAATGTATCCGTCGAGCAGGGCTTGGTGTCTACAAACGCCTACGCCTTCCGCTAGGAATCTGTTGAGTCCAATCTTTTGTCCTTCGAATTCGTCTGCAATTTGCTCTGTTTTTTGAAGGTCGTATCGCAGTTCTGTTCGTGCGTGTTGGTGGACTATTTGTAGCAATTCACGCATATCAATGGCGCCTCTTGAGGGACTTGCATCAAGGGCTTGACCAATTTGCGCCTGAAGGTTCTGGTAGCTTTGTTCGAGTCGGTTTGGGCGTTCAGCTCGAAGCTGCTCTTCTTCTCGGGGAGTGAGTCGTGCGCGTTCATCTGTGCTGTATCCGGGGATTTCCCGGTCGTCTACGACACAGATTTCACCATTGATGCCTTTCCAGCCTGTAATAAAGTAGGCACCTCCATCAATGCGTGTGTCTCGACTGATAATGCGTCGGCCCTGGTAGTATCCCTTCAGTTCTGGGCCATCTGGTTCTTCGTATTCTCCTCGCAGGTTTCCGTTGCGTTCGAGGTCTCCTTCTGCCCATCTTGTATAGCCAAAGTTGGCTTCTGGTTTTGGTGCTGGTGTTGGCTCGGGACTCGGTCTCCGTTTTCGTTCTTCTCTTCGGCTTCTAAAAAAAGGCATGGCGTGAGTGTTCTGTTGTGTATCTACGATATCATGTCTCGACCTTTTTCGTTTGTTTCAGTACCGTCTCTGTATGCTAACTGCCTCCCATGAGCACGCACAAACGGTTGTGCTTACAGATTTCGACCATACACTCTTCGATGCAGTGGGATTTAAAGATCTGCTGCAGGTGACTTCCTGTGCGGTTCTGGGGCTAGATCCACGTGTGTATGAATCTGCGTACGCGCGGATCCGAGGAGAGATGTTTCGTGGGTTTTCTGCTGGTGCTTTTTTTGAGGCAATGGCACTCGAGGGCGCTGAGCTTGATGAAGTACAGCAGCAGATGTACCGAGGAGTTTTAGAGGATCTGACGAGAGATACGTCGCGTTTTGTGTATGCAGATGTTGTTCAGTTCGTTCGTACAATGAGAACCTGGGATGCCATTCCTGTGATTGTGTCGTTTGGAGATATTGAATTTCAGCATTTGAAGTTGCATGGATCTGGGCTGGAAGCGTTTTTGCCTGATGTCCGTTTCTTCGAGCAAGATGGTGATATCAAGGATGAGATGATTGCGAAGGCTGTTGCAGACTATCCAGAGGCTCGGTTTGCGTATATTGATGACCGTGGCGATCTGATCGATCGTGCGAAGCGGGCATTTCCAGACATGATTGCGATGAAGATTGCTCGTCCTGGTACAACGTACGAACATACGGAAACGCGTTTGGCTGACAACATTATTACGTCGTTCCAGAATCTTCCGTATTTGCTTGCTTCCTGCCTTTCGTGTGCACAAGGGGACCATGATGATCATTCTCATGAAGATCATGGACACACACATGATGCCCTATAGATCTATGGTCAATTTGTTGAGTGCTGTGTAAGATTTGTGTCATATGACGAACACACCATTTGTTTCGATTATTTTGGCTGGCGGGAAAGGGACGCGCATGAACGTGCCGTATCCGAAGGTGTTGGCTGATATCCACGGGAAGACGCTGATTGAGTATGCGGTAGAAACGCATGAATTGGTTGGTGCAGAGCGCGTTATTGTCGTGACCGGATATAAAGGTGAATTGGTGCGTGAAACGCTCGGAGATCGTGTTGAATACGTTCAGCAGGCAGAACAATTGGGAACGGGTCATGCAGCGCAGCAGGCAGAGACGTTGTTACGTGATTGGAACGGCGCTGTTCTTATTACCATGGGAGACATGCCGTTTTTGACAGAAGAGATGCTCCGTTCGGTTCTGGATGCGATGCAAGATGATGTTACCTGTGTTGCTCTCGGGGCAAATTGGCCAGAAGATCGTGAATTGCCAGCCTGGGGTCGGTTTTTGCAGGCAGAAGATGGATCGTTAGCGGGTATTGTGGAAGATAAGGACGCTACTGACGAACAAAAATTGATCCGTGAGTTGAATGCGAGTGTGTACGCAGTTCGTGCACAAGATTTGTTCAATGTGCTTAGCAAGATTGAAAACAACAATGCTCAGGAAGAATACTATCTTACTGACATCGTGAAGATTTTTGTGGAAGAAGGGAAGAAAGTCGTGCGTGTGCTTACAGATGATGTTGACCACGTGGTTGGAATTAATGCTCCAGAGCAGCTTGAGGAAGCGCGTGAACTTCATGTTCACAAGGGCTTGGGTGATGAACAGAATGCCTAGTTGTTTGTATCGTATTTATGACATCTGAAACTCCATCTGTTGAAGTAACAGCGTCCGATGCGCTTGAGCGTACGCTTACGGTTCTCCGTTCAGGCGGTATTGTGGTGGCTCCAACGGAAACGGCGTATGGCATTTTGGCAGATGCGACACAGTCGAAGGCGGTAGAGGCTGTGCGCGCAGCGAAGCGTCGTGACCCCGGTGTGCCATTTCCTGTGTTCTTGGCAGATCACACGCAGTTGGCTGAATATGCGGTGCCATTTGAACGCGTTCGTGCGATTGCAGACGCTACCTTGCCGGGACCGTTGACGCTGCGCGTGTTGGCACAACCTGGCCTGGAACTTGCTCCGAATATCGTTGATGAAGAAGGCGAGATCAGCATCCGAATTTCTTCGCATCCGTTTATTCGTGAGGTCACTCGAGAAATGGGCGTTCCTTTGATTGCAACCAGTGCAAATCGTTCGGGTGGAACAACTACATACGCACTTGAAGACTTGCAGCCTGAGGTTCGAGCGGATGTTGATTTGTTGGTTGATGGTGGAACGCTGAAGAAAGATCGTATTTCCACGGTGGTTCGCATTGCTGGAGAAAAAGACAGTGACATTGAGCTGATTCGCGAGGGAGTTGTCCCGCTTTCTGTCGTGATGCGAGCCTGATAGGCTGTGTCTGTATTCGGCTCTTGAGCAACGGTTACAGACATGCCTTCTCATCCCATTGGAGATTTCTTTGCAGTTCATTTCAATCCGCGACGTGAAGTAGCGGAGTTGGCGTTGTCACGTTTTTTGAATGTGTTTGGGAGTGCGATGTTCGCGCTCTTTTCTGCGATCTATCTGTATCAGATTGGATTCGAGCCTTGGCAGATTATGGCTGGGCACGCGGGTGGGTATTTGTTGCGCTTCTTTATAAACCCGCTGTTTGGAAAGTTTACGGCCCAGTATGGCTATGAACGCACGATCGCGGCCGCTATTCCGTTTGCTGTGATGAACTATGTGATGTTGGCATGGGCTCCGATGTGGGCGCCTGCATTCGTGATTTCTGTGGTGTTTTATCAGATCTACCTGTCGTTTTACTGGACGGGCTTTCATGCCGACATGGCCGCGAATGCACGTAAGGACGCTCGGGGACGTGACTTTAGTTTGATTGTATTGCTTACGCTGGTAGCTGCGTCTGTGGCACCTATTGCAGGAGGCTTCATTGTGGATCGCGCTTCATTTGTTGTGTTGTTGGTGATTACGGGTCTTGTACAAGGCGCGTCGCTGATTCCTTTGTTTACGACACGTGAGAACGTGCGTCCGTACAAGTTTTCATATTTTGCTCCGTTTCGGTTATTACGAAAGAAGGATATTCGTCGGTTTGCGGTTGGGCTGATGGGATGGGGAGAGGAGATTGTGCTCGTCTTTTTGTGGCCAATTTTTGTGTTCTTGGTTGTGCAGGATTATGTCGTGTTTGGATGGATTGCTGGGTCGGCAACGTTGGTAACAGGATTACTGACGTTCTTTGCGGGAATGCTTGCAGATCGCCGTACGAAAAAAGGAAAACGAAAAGGGAAAGGTCTTCAGCGTGTGAGTACGATTGTGATGTCTGGTGTTTGGGTGCTGCGTTCGTTTGCTTCGAGTGCGACGCAGGTGTTTATGTTAGACACTGGTTCTAAATGGGCGCGTTCGTTTGTGTCGATCATGAATGCAACGAAGGCGTATGATAAAACGGACCGAGCGGATCGTATTGCGCTTGTCATTCTGTGGAACCAGTGGGTTGCCTTTGGAAAGTTTCTCGCGGGTACCGTAGCTGCTATTCTGTTATTCGTATTTGCGGAAAACCTAGCTGCTGCGTTTATTCCTGCAGCGCTCTTGTCACTTCTTCTCCTCCTTCTTTAGATATGACCTACTGATCTTGAACATGTCGCGTGAAAGAAGTTAGTTGTGTTCAAGTAGTTCAATTGTATGAATGTGCTCACCAAGACCGATCCAGAAATTGCGAAGTTGATTCAGCAGGAAGACGTGCGTCAGCGCGAGACGCTGCGTATGATCCCTTCTGAAAACTATGTGTCGAAGGCGGTGATGGAAGCGACTGGCTCTTCGCTTACGAACAAATATTCGGAAGGGTATGCCGGGAAGCGGTATTACCAGGGCCAGGCGAATATTGATGAAATTGAAGCGTTGGCGATCTCGCGTGCTACGTCGTTGTTTGGTGCGGATCATGCCAATGTGCAGCCGTATTCTGGTTCACCGGCCAACTTGGCGATGTATGTGGCGCTTGCAGAGGTGGGTGACACCATTATGGGGATGGCGCTCGATATGGGCGGTCATCTTACACATGGGTGGAAGGCTTCTCAGACCTCTAAGTTCTACAACGCGGTGCAGTATCCTGTAGACCCAAAGACACATCTGATTGATTTCGATGTGGTGCGTGATCTAGCGAAGAAGCATAAGCCAAAGGTGATCGTGTCTGGAGCGACAGCGTATCCGCGCTTCTTTGACTATGCTGCCTTTAAGGAGATTGCCGATGAGGTTGGAGCGGTGTGTGTGGCAGATATTGCACATGTGGCTGGCCTCATTGCTGCGGATGTTCATCCTGATCCTGTGCCACATGCCGGCGTTGTCACGACAACGACGCACAAAACGTTGCGTGGTCCTCGTGGGGGCATGATTCTCTGTAAAGAAGAGTACGCGAAGGCGATTGACCGTGCTGTTTTCCCATTTTTGCAAGGGGGTCCACACAATCACACAACAGCCGGAATTGCTGTTGCATTGAAGGAGGCGGCTGCTCCTTCGTTTAAGGAGTATGCGGCGCAGATTATTACGAATGCCGCTGTGCTTGCCGAAGGGTTGATGGCGCGTGATTGGAATCTGATTTCAGGTGGAACTGATAACCACTTGATTCTTGTAGATATGCAGAACAAGAACCTTTCTGGAAAAGACGCTGCTGTTGCATTAGAACGTGCGGGTATTGTTGTGAACGCAAATTCGATTCCATATGACCCAGCTCCGCCGTTTAAGCCTTCTGGTATTCGCTTGGGAACTCCTGGGTTGACGACACGTGGTATGAAGGAAGAGCAGATGCGAATCCTTGCGAGTGTGATGGCAGATATTGTCGATGCTCCAGAAGACGAGGCGGTCATTGCTGCGGGAAAGAAGGTGGTTGATGAGCTTGCCGAAGCGTTTCCGATTCCTGAATCGTTCGTAGAGGAAGTTTCTCAGGCTGCGTAAGTAGTAGCGCAAAAGAAAATCGCCGGTCCTCAGTCGTGAGGATCGGCGTTTTGCGGTTCGGCACTCTTGACTCGCTGCAGCGTGTTCGGGTCACGTCGACCCTTCTGCACGTCCTGCCACAAGCCCAAGATGATCTGCGCGCCGAGCGGATGCGCGATCGAGGCGCGGCCGTCCAGAAGGGCTTCGGCGAGCTCGTCGAGGTTCCACACGACGTGGCGGCACCACTCGGGTTCGTGGCGGGCTTCGCGTTCTACTTCGACGCTTCCGTGAACGAGGAATGCGTGGAAACCAGGATCACGCCAACGGAACCAGGGGCTCATGAGATGTGCGGTCTCGAGTGGTTCGAGCTTGCCGGTTCGGCTCAGCATGCGTCCCAACTCTTCACGCATTTCCGCCTTGGCCGCTTCTTCCGGCGTTTGGCCTTCTTCGACACTTCCGCCGGCCAGGTTGAGCAAGAACTGCTCTCCGGGCACGGAGTGTGCATGAAGCTCTTCCACGAGTTCGACCTTGCCGTTGCCGAGCACCACGACAAATACGACATTTGCTGGGAACGATGCCCAGCTGTACGGCCGCATTTCGACACCTTCCACTGGTCTGCCGTCTTGACCAACAACCTGTGCCCAGCAGGTTTCGAGGCCAATGCGCCCATGTGACGCCATGACCCGCGTTGGACGCCCAACGAGTTGAATCGAAGCTGCTTCCGGCGGCAACGGCGTTCTTGCGCTTGCCATGATTCTCCCCCTGCTCTCCAGAGCTGATGCGATGTATCGCTTCGAGGTGTTGTAAGGTGCAGCACCTCGCTGCGAGGCGATCGCCAGAATTGACGACTGCCTATCTTATGGCGTGTAGTGCATTGTGGCAATGCGCGATACGTCTTGCGCTTTTGGGGGTGCGTGTTACAACACCTTGGTATCGATTGTCCTTTACTTTCACATCTACATCCTTTCGGGCAGGAAGGAAAGATCATGCCCTCGCTTCGTGGCGACGCCACACAATCGGTCTTGGTGTTCGATGCTCGCTGGTTGGCAGACGGTCGGGCGCACGAACAGTTGATCCATAGTCTTGTACAGTTCTTTCCGCAGTATCGTGTGATTTCGGGTGTGACTGCGGATGCTGTGGGGGACGGGGATCTATGGCAAATCTGTTCGTCCGGCGTGATGACCGTTGAGAGCTATCCCTGCTTCGTCTTATTCGATCCGGATCTGCAGGGTAATGGCGATCCGTTTTGGGGACTCATCCTGCTTCGGAGGTTAGTGGCGGAACGAACGCTTCGGGATACGCCTATTGTGGTGGTGACGGATTGCGTTCTGAGTCGTGAAGATGAAGTGTACGTTTCTGACGTTGCTGCCGGTCGCTTTTCGTGGGCCGCGTTGCAGCGCAGGGGAACGACGAGTTTCGCCTTTAGTGCCATTTTCACGCTCGATGCCGCCTTTGATCTTTAGTGACGACGCCTTGTGCGTCTCTTTTCTTTTTGGAATAAAAACAACGCCTTACGGCGCGTTCTGTTTTCTGGTGGGGATGGAGAGACTCGAACTCTCATGGTGTTGCCACCACATGGCCCTGAACCATGCGCGTCTACCAATTCCGCCACATCCCCATCCCGATCTTCAAGTTGGTACCGAGGGAGGGACTTGAACCCTCACGGTGTTGCCACCACGGGATTTTGAGTCCCGCGCGTCTACCAGTTCCGCCACCTCGGCGCGAGCCGAAGTGTAGCGAATGAGCGTGTTTCGTCAACGCATTGTGTTGGTTTTCTGTGCCTTTTCCTTCTGCTGCAGCTCCGCTACACTTGGTCGTGCTTATGGCAATGATTACTGCAATCGCAAACCAGAAGGGAGGAACGGGGAAGACAACCACGGCTCTTACGCTTGCTGCTGCTCTTTGTGAGCAAGGAAAGTTCGTGTTGGTTGTCGATATGGACCCGCAGGGGAACATTACAAGTGGATTGGGCGTGACACACGAAGAAGAGCAGGGGGTATACGCTGCGTTGTCTGGAGTAGAAACAAAAACGCTTATTCGTCAGACGTCCGTTCCGTGTTTGGACATACTTTCTGCTGGTCCGGAGTTGTCTGGCGCTTCGATTGAGTTGGTTGACCAGCCACAACGAGAATTTCGATTGCGACAAGCTCTTTCTGAGATTCGGGCAAACTACGATGTGATCCTGATCGACTGTCCGCCGACCCTTGGGTTGCTTACCCTGAATGCGCTTGTGGCGGCCGATAACGTTTTAATTCCGGTGCAGTGTGAATATTACGCACTTGAGGGATTAGGACAGTTGCTTCGCACCATTGATCTGGTGAAGACGCGTTTGCAGCCGTCCCTGGAGATTCTTGGGGCTGTGATGGTGATGCACGATCGTCGTTTGAAGCTTTCGCAGGATGTCGTACGGGAAGTGCAGCAGAATTTTCCGTATCGCGTGTTCGAAACGATCGTACCGCGCAATGTGCGACTCGCTGAATCTCCAAGTTTTGGAAAATCTGTGTATGAAACGGCTCCCTGGTCAAAGGGGGCAAAGTCCTATAAAAAATTGGCAGAGGAATTTACTGCACTTCTCCCGTAGCTATGGCTCGACCACGAGGATTAGGAAAAGGGTTAAACTCCCTTATTCCAGAAAAAACAACGTTAGAGAATCAACCGATTTCGGTGACTCCGCGCGATGGGGTCTTAGAGATCCCGATTGAAGATATTACGGCGAATCCACGACAGCCGCGTCATCATTTTGATCCAAATGCGCTCGACGCTTTGGCGGCGTCTATTCGGGAGCACGGCATTGTGCAGCCGCTGATTGTGACGGAGCAGGTGGGCGGGTACGAACTGCTCGCTGGTGAGCGTCGTTTGCGTGCTTCAAAGATGGTCGGATTGAAGACGGTTCCGGTAATTGTTCGCACTGCCAACGAACAGGAAAAGCTGGAAATTGCGATTTTGGAAAACGTGCAGCGTCACGACCTGACGCCGATTGAAGAGGCGATTGCCTACAAGCGATTGATGGACGAGTTTAGCCTGACGCAGGATCGTGTTGCGAAGCGTGTTGGAAAGGGACGGGCGAGCGTGGCGAACACATTGCGATTACTGTTGCTGTCTGAAGACATGCAGCACGCTCTTGAAGATCGACGTATTTCTGAGGGGCATGCAAAGGTATTGCTCTCTGTACAAGATGAGAAGCTGCGAACAGTGTTATTTGATCGTATTATTGAAGAGGGACTTTCGGTTCGTGCTCTAGAGCGTATTGTGAAGGGCCAGGAAGGAACTCTTGCAAAGGCAGTGAAGGGTGATGCAAAGGCCGCGGCTTCGCTTTCACCGGCGATGCAGCAGGCAGAAGATGCCGCTCGTCAGGCACTTGGAACTCCTGTGCGCATTAAGCCATCCAAGAAAGGTGGAAAGATTGAGCTTTCGTACTTCTCTGATGAAGAGTTTGAACGGTTGTTTGAACGATTGATTTAGTATTCAGATAGAATAAAACACCCCGTGATCACGGGGTGTTTTATTCTCTCGTATTACTGAAGAGGTGGAATCTTTTCGATGCGTTTTACTGAAAGAATTCCTTGTACGCGGCTGAGTTTTTGGAGAAGTTCGTCGGCTTCTTCGAGTGAATGGAGTTCTACACGCAAATAGACGCGCACCGTTCCTTCTCGTGTTTTGCTTCCGTCTGCGTGCATGAGAGCAATGTTGTGCTGGGTTTTTCGGATCAGATTTGTGATCTCAAATAACATGCCGACGCGGTCGATTGCGGCAAGTTCGATCGAAATATCTCCAATGGTTTCTGCAGTGTTATCCCATTCTGCATCAACAATTTCTTCGCCTGGGTGGAGTTCTTTCTGAACAATTTTTTTGCACGTCGCGCTGTGAATCACGGCACTCTTATGTTCACCTCGATTGATAATGACTTTGATGTCATGGCCGACACTTGGCTTACAGTTTTTGGCAAGGTGCGTGATCAAGCTATTGTGTCCGTCGATCCAGGCGCGAGGAGCTGCTTTTTCCTTTCCAAATGGGAATCCAAAGGCGCCGCTTTGTCGCTTGCGGGGCCGAATAATGTCTTCTTTCTTGAAGATGTTGTTCATGACGGCGCGTGGTGAAAGATCGCCTTGGCCGAGAGCAAGAAACAGATCATCTTCTGTTTTGAGGTTCAGCGTCTTTAAGAGTGTTTTGCGTCGGGCGTTTGGAATTTCGTCGAACGTGAGGTCTTTTAGTCGTTTGATGTGATGGTCAAGAAGTTGGTGTCCTTCTGAGATCTTTTCTTTGCGGTCTACTTTTCTTAGCCATTCTTTAATGGAGCGTCTCGCGAAGCTTGTTTTCACCACACTCAGCCACGTGCGTTGCGGCGCCTCCTTGTTATGTTCATTAGTAATGATGTCCACGACATCACCGTTTTGGAGTGTTGCTTCGAGTGGTCGCTCTTTTCGGTTGATCTTACAGCTTCTTGCAGAGTGCCCGAGGCTCGTATGGATGGCGTACGCAAAGTCGATGGCGGTTGCACCGTCTGGAAGGTCGAGTACTTCTCCTTGCGGAGTGAAGACGAAGATGCGGTTTTTGAAGACATCGATGCGAAGATTTTCTTCAAATTCTTCACTACTTTGGATTTCGCGTTGCCATTCTGCCAACTGTTGAACCCATTTCATGTGGCCTCCCATCGGAGCAACGCCTTCTGAGGGTTTTCCTTGTTCGCTGTAATACCAGTTTGCGATGACTCCGTATTCTGCTTTCTGGTGCATTTCTTGTGTACGGAGCTGTAGTTCAACGATCCCTCCCTTTGGAGTGATAACGGTGGTGTGCAGTGATTGGTAGCCGTTCGACTTTGGAATGGAGATGTAGTCCTTAATACGTCCTACAAGTGGTTTGTAGCGCTTGTGAATCAGGCCGAGGGCTGTGTAACACGAAGGAATGTCCGGCAGGATAATGCGGAGCGCTGCGAGATCGTAGATCTTGTTGATGTTCTTGTTGTAGCGCAACAGCTTTCTATAGAGGCTGTAGAGTCCTTTGATGCGACCGTGAATTCCTTCTACTTCAATTCCTTCTGCTTCTAAGAGTTCTCGCAACTCATGTTGTACCAGTTCGAGGACGTCACGCTTTTTCGAGATTTCTTCTTCGAAGATCTTTTGCGTCCATGCAGATTCTTTTGGAAAGAGAATGGGGAAGGAAAGGTCTTCGAGTTTACTGCGAAGCTCCCCAATACCAAGGCGGTTTGCGAGTGGGGCGTAAATATTCAGTGTTTCCTGCGCAATACGACGCTGCTTTGCCTGTGGAAGTGCGTCGAGCGTGAGCATGTTGTGGTAACGGTCTGCCAGCTTGATCAGTACCACGCGAATGTCCGCCGCCATCGCGAGGAACATCTTGCGAAGATTTTCGAGCATGTATTCACGACCCTCACTTTGCTTGAACTGAACCTTGTTCAGTTTTGTCACGCCCTCAACAAGACGAAGGACAGAGGGGCCAAATTGTTCACGAATGTCGTCTTTTGTGACGGCTGTGTCTTCGAGTGTGTCGTGCAAAATGGCCGCTGCAATGGTGGATGTGTCGAGCTTCAGTTGTGCCAGTGTTTGGGCAACATGAAGAGGATGTTGAATGTACGGTTCTCCAGATGTACGTGTTTGGCCGTCGTGCGCGCGCTCTGCTACTTCGTAGGCTTTGCGTACCACGTCCGTGTCAATCCGGCTGTCTGGGATCGCTTCAATACTGTCGATGAGGGAGTCGATAGTCATCTCTCGCAGTGTAGCCACGCTTGAGAAAGAGGGGAAGACCTCTGCCTATTTGGCTATTCGTCTCCGAGTTCGTTGACCTCTTCTTCGTAGCCACATTCTTTGTCGGCGCACTCAGCGCGTTTGTCTTTGTTGAGGACAAGAATTTCTTTCTCGCATTGCGGACAGACTTTTCCTGTCGGCTTTTGCCAGTAACTGTGTTCACAGTCGGGATAGCGAGAACAGGAGTAGAACACGCGTCCTCCCTTTTTCGTTTTCTTTTCGACAATGTCGCCCTCGTTACACTTCGGACAGGTAACACCCATACGCTTTTCAACCTTCTTTGTGCCTGTGCAGTCGGGGTATCCGGTGCAGCCTAAGAAGATACCGAAGCGTCCTTGCTTCACTTCCATCGGCTTACCGCATTCATCACAGATCTCACCTTTGTACTCTTCGCGGAGCTTCTTTTCTTCGTCCATTGGCTCCGTGTACTTACAGTCTGGGTAGCCGGTGCAGGCTTTGAAGCGCCCGAAGCGTCCGTATTTAATGATGATCGGCTGCTTACACTCTGGACAGATTTCGTCGGTTTCTTCGACAACCTTATCGACAGATTTTTCTTTTTCGGCGATGCGATCGACGAGCGGGTTGAAGAAGTCTTTCAGGAATGGTTTCCATTCCACCTCGCCTTCTGCAATGGCATCGAGCTGTGCTTCCATGCCTGCTGTGAACTCGTAATCTACAATGTCGGGGAAGTGTTCTACAAGAAGGTCGTTCACCGTAAAGCCAATGTCTTCTGGGTAAAGACGACGTTGTTCCTTCTTTACGTAGCCACGAGCCACGATTGTGCTGATGGTTGGAGCATACGTCGAAGGACGACCAATTCCATATTCTTCTAATGTCTTCACGAGACTCGCCTCTGAATAGCGTGGAGGTGGTTCCGTGAAGTGTTGGTTGGACTTGATCTCACGTTCATCAAGCTCTTCGCTCTCTGTGAGTTCTGGCAGAATCGTTTCAGTGAGAGGGGAATCTCCGTTCTTTTTTGCGGTTCCCTCATGTAGATCATCTTCTTCCGTGCTTTCAAAGTACACAGCAAGATAGCCGTCGAATTGTACGGTTTGGCCTGTGGCTCGGAAGGTGTAGGCGCCGTTTCCTGCATCAATGTCGACAGAGGTGGCATTTAGAGTCGCCTGTTCCATTTGGCAGGCAAGCGTCCGTTTCCAAATTAGTTCATAGAGCTTGAACTGGCGCGCATCTAAGAACGGTTGTAGGGATCCTGGAAGGCGGTCGAGTTTTGTCGGACGGATCGCTTCGTGTGCTTCCTGTGCACCTTTACTTTTTTTCGTGAAGACGCGCGGCTCCGTTAGTCCGTATTCTTCGCCGTAGTGGTCTTTGATCACGACTTGTGCCTCTTCGAGAGCCTGCTTTGAGAGGTTTTTTGAGTCGGTACGCATGTAGGTGATCAACCCTGTTGATTCACCGCCTACTTCAATACCTTCGTAGAGTTGCTGTGCGATCATCATGGTTTGCTTGGCAGAGAATCCAAGCTTGCGACTTGCCTCCTGTTGCAATGTTGATGTTGTGAATGGTGCCGGCGGCGTTCGCTTTCGCTCCTTTTGGGTGACCGACTCCACCTTATACGTTGCCTCTGTCAGTTCTTTCAGAATAGTCTGCGCTTGTTCTTCGTTTTCGATCGCGAATTTGTCGAGGCGCGTGCCGTCTTTCTTTGCAAGCTTTGCTTCGAACAGTTCTTTTTTTCCGTCTCGTTTCTGAAGTTCTACAACGATGCTCCAGTATTCCTGGGGCTTGAACGCTTGAATTTCACGTTCGCGCTCCACAATGAGCCGTACGGCAACTGACTGTACGCGCCCTGCAGAGAGTCCGTAGCGGATCTTGTGCCACAAGAAGGGGGAGAGGTTGTATCCCACAAGACGGTCAAGAATACGACGTGCCTGTTGAGCATCGACGGTAGACATGTCGAGCGTGCGCGGCTTTTCGAGCGCCTCTTTAATCGCGCTTTCAGTGATCTCGTGAAACACAATACGTTTTGCCTTTTTTGCATCTACTTTGAGTGCTTCCGTAAGGTGCCATGCGATCGCTTCTCCTTCACGGTCTTCATCGGTTGCGAGAATGACGTCATCTACCTTTTCCGCTGCTTTTTTGAGTTCTGCAAGTGGTTTCTTTGCCTTTTGTGGGATGACGTAGGTGGGCTCGAAGTCCTTTTCGACGTCTACACCAAGCTTTGATTTTGGAAGATCTCGAATGTGCCCATATGAAGACTTCACGATGAACTTCTTCTTGTCGAGGAAGCGCGTGATAGTTTTTGCCTTGGTTGGCGACTCAACAATAACGAGAGACTTGGACATGTCGTTTCTTCTAGTGAAATCCCGCGCAGTAGTACATGACACACTTAAAGGTTGTCAACTTTCTGTGTATAGGAGTGTTGACATTCATACAAAATCTGTCATTTTCATTGGCTGGATTCGCAAGGGGGAGAGGACAGGATGCGATCCGTTTGTTCTTTGGGTGTGTTGTCGCTCGCTTTCGCCGTTGTGATGTTGGGTGTCATGACGCGTGGGCCGGCGATGGTGCGGGTCGAGATGACTCGGTTGCCGTTTCCTGCGTGTGAAGAGCCCTCTGATGGCTACTTTCTTCCACGTGGAGAACCGTGTGTGATTCAACGTCTTACGGGACTGTGCTCGATCAACGAGGGAGGGCGTGGATTCTGTTTCGCGATTCGTACGTTCTCGACGGGGCAGGACCGGTTCGGGAACGGGCACGTTCTTCGCTTGATGACGTGGTGGACCAAGTATCCGCAGGCTCCTGATGAAGGTGTGTGCGTGGTGCGTGATGACCTGTCCGACTCAGAGGATGGGTTGGCCGACGGTGTGTCAGATGTGGCGGTGTTTTGTCCGCTTTCTGACGTCCCAATTCCGAATCTCTGAAGGGATTCGGCTCTTTTTTTATGTCTTCCGACAGTATCTGCCAAATACATCTCTTGTGATGCGTTGCGCGAGCTCTAATTCTGTAAGGGCTGACATACATTCTTCGTGGCCTTGTTGTAATGCGTTTTGAATCTCCTCGAACGTCTGCGGTCCGTATTGGAGAAATCGTTCGATGGGTGAGGGTGTGGTGTTGGAACTGATATGTGTTGATGTGATTTGGAGGATGTCGAGTACATCTTGTGTGCAGGTGATCACATGTGCTCCATCTTTCAAGAGAGCATTTGGTGTTGCGCTCATCGGATGAAGTGGCGAGCCAGGAATGGCACCTACTTCGCGCCCTTGTTGCAGTGCAAATTCTGCTGTTGAACGGGTACCAGATGTTTCTCCTCCCTCTATCACAAGCGTGAGCTGTGCAAGTCCAGAAACGATACGATTGCGGGCGATAAACTGATGTTTCAGTGCTGGAGTGCTTGGAGCATATTCAGAGAGTAGGCATCCTTGCTTGTGTTCAAGAATGCGTGTTGCGATGGGTATGCTTGAAGGTGGTCCTGGCTGATCGACTCCTGATGCAAGCACGGCAATCGTTTGTCCGCCCGCATCGAGTGCGGCCGTGTGTGCTTCGGCGTCAATGCCGAACGCGAGTCCGGAGACGATGACGCATCCTGCACTCGCAAGTTCTCCAGCGAGGCGTCTTGTGATGCGCTTTCCCGCATCTGAAGGATGGCGTGTACCGACGATCGCGATGTGTGGACGTTCTGATGAAGGCAGCACTCCCTTACGCCAAAGTTGTCTTGGTGGGTCGTGAAGTTTCTGAAGGTGTTCTGGGATGTCCGTGAGTTGTGTTGCTTGCATGCTTCACGGGTAGCGTGTGTACCCGTTCTGTCAATTGGTTTTCCAGTCGTTGAGATGTACTTCGAGTGTTTGTACTTGGGTGTGGGGATCCTTCCCGAGGGTGGGTGCTGTGACGCGGAGCGTGCGTTCGTCTAGCGCCTCCCAGTCTGAATGGGTTGCGATGAATCCATAGAGAGTTCGCGGATGAGGGGCACGCTGGAAGGTGATGAGAAATGATCCTTCTTGTTGGCGTGGTCCGCGTGCGGCTTGGAAATCGATGCTCAGAATGCCTGCTTCTTGGGCAATGGCCTTGAGTCGTGTGACACGTACAAATTCTGTTGCTTCCTGTGGGAGGGGGCCGTGTAGCTGTTGTATGCGCGTGACCTCTTCTTGAAGTGTCTCTGATCCGTGTGTCGCAGCAGTTGTGAGGCGTTGATACGTTTCGAGTCGCTCACCATTGTCAGTGATGTAGGTTTTCGGGAGAAACGCATCCACAGGAAGATCGACAGAGACGTTCAGTAGCTCTGGTGCGTGCTTTCCGGTTTTTAGTTCTTCTACTGATTGTTGGAGGAGTCGTGCATAGAGAGCGATTCCGATGGCATTAATGCGTCCCGATTGTTCTTTCCCGAGGAGGTTCCCGGCGCCTCGAATTTCCATGTCGCGCAGAGCCAGCTCTAGTCCGGAGCCAAGGCGTTGGGCTTCTTGAAGAGCTTGGAGTCGATCTTTTGCTACGCCTGTCAGTTCTTCACGGTGATATAGGAAGAGCGCATGCGCTCCTCGTTCGCCACGACCGATACGCCCACGGAGCTGGTAGAGTTGTGAGAGTCCTAGGCGTGTTGCATCGTGTACAATAAGTGTGTTCACGTTGGGGAGGTCGATTCCATTTTCTACGATCGTGGTGCAAACGAGCACCTGAATGTCGCCACGGTCGAATGCCTCCATTACTTTCTGCAGTTGTCCCTCGCTCATTTGTCCGTGTGCGACTTCAATCGTGAGGTCTGGGTAGCGTGTACGAAGACGTTTTGCTTGAGCATCAATCGTGGCTACCCGATTGTGTAGGTAGAACACTTGGCCTTCGCGCTCGATTTCTGTGTGAATGGCTTTGTCGACCAAATCGTCGCTGTAGGCGCTGATTGTTGTTTCAACTTCTTTACGGCCTTTTGGAGGGGTTGTGATGGTGGACATGGTGCGCAAGCCTCCAATTGCCGCATGTAGCGTGCGTGGGATGGGTGTCGCAGAGAGTGAGAGAATGTCTGTGTCTGCCCGGAAGCGCTTCAGGTGCTCTTTTTGTTTTACCCCAAACTTTTGCTCTTCATCAATCACAATGAGCCCAAGGTTTTTAGGTTGAATGTCTTTAGAAAGAAGACGATGCGTTCCAATGAGAAGATCAATCTTGCCATCGCGGAAGCGCTTGGTTGTTTCGCGTTGCTCTTTTGCACTTTCAAAACGTGTAAGGAGCCCAAGCTCTGTTCCAGTATTGGTAAGTCGCTCTGAGAAGCGGTCGAAATGTTGTTGGGCAAGAATTGTGGTTGGTGCCAGGACCATGACTTGCTTATCTGCATCCACGACTTTAAACGCGGCTCGAATGGCGAGCTCTGTTTTTCCGAATCCGACATCACCCGCAAGAAGCCGATCCATAGGCTGTTTGTGTTCTGGGTCTGGGAGTCCTTCAAGTTCGTTGCGAATCTCTTCCCATGCCTTCGCCTGGTCGGGTGTTTCTTCGTATGGAAATGCGGCAATGAGTGCTTGAACCGCTTCTGAGTCTTGAGGGAGCGCTGTACCTCTGTGTGCCTCTCGAGAGGCGGCGGCAGAGAGGAGTTCTTGTGCAAGTCGTTCTGCATCTTCCTTTACACGTTCTTTTACGTGGTGCCATGAAGCGCCGTGAAGCCGGTGTACGGTTGGAACACCTGATCCGAGGTACTTCGATACCTTGTCGGAATACAACACAGGAACAAGAAGCCGGTCCTGCTTTGCATACTCCAAGACCAAGAACTCTCGTTCGCCTTCGTCAATGATATTTGTCTCTGTTCCGGTGAACTGTGCAACTCCGTGATCGATGTGTACGACAAAGTCTCCTGGAGAGAGTGACTGAATAAATGCTGTATCCAACTTTGCACGCGGCTTGAATTGTTGGGTGGGTCCAGCAAGTTCTGGAAGATCGAAGTCTGTAATGACTTGAAGATTCCAGGCTTCTGAACGGAATCCAGGGAATGGTGGGGTAGTTGTTGGAAGCTGAAGCACTTCGTGTTCTGGAAAGAGACGTTGGGCTTGCTCGACATGATGCGTCCAGATTTGTGTCTTGAGCTGTGTTGACTGAAGAAGGTGTTCGCGTAGTTGCGATTGGGGTGCAAGTCGAACCGCTTGTGTATGCGCTTCATTCCCAAATGCTGGAAAGAGGAATGTTGTTGTTGCTGTGGTTTGAAGTTGTTTCACCCATTGTTCTGCTCGCCCGTCTGTCATGGCTGCAAGCTGTTCTATGTCGTCGAGGGCAAGGAAGGAGATAGGAGAGACAGAAAGAAGCTGGCCAAGCGCCATCGTGTCCTTTCCCCAGTTGCTAATAGGCGTAATACTGAGTTGCTTGGCAGGCGTTCCTTCTGCGAGTGAGGCGATTTTTCCAATGCGGTCGAATTCCCATTCGATGACGTGCGCGCCATGAAGTGGATCGAGCACGGTAAGTTGCTCGCCGCGTCGGGCGAAGGTTCCGTTGTCTTCAATTGACTTTGCCTTTTCGTATCCGGCTTGTGCAAGCTGCTCTTCCGCATGTGCAAGTGGCAAGATTGCTCCAACTTCAAAGAGTACTGATTCTCGCTCAAGGAACGAGACAGATGGCACTGGTCGGTTCAGATCTTCTGTTGTGAGAAGTAAGAGTCCTGGGTGTTCGTACAGGGTTGGGAGAATCGCTTGTAGAAGATCTGCTCGATCCTCTTGATCCAGAATGGTTCCGTCTTCGTGTGGCGTCGGAAGGGTTCTGAGTGTGGGTGCTTCTGTGTGTTGTGTTGCAAACGCGCGTAGGGCGTTGTGAATGTGTCGCAGATCGCGTGGCTCATTCACAATCCATGCGGCAGATTCTGTTGTCGTGAGCGCTTCGGACACTAAAAACGCCTGCGCAGAAGTTGGCAGGGAGGGGTAGGTGTTGTCATTGTCGGTGGGCCCTGTGGGCATGGGCGCAGTGTAGGCGAAGTTTGTGGACGTGCAAAGACCTCTTTCTTTTTCTGGTGTGTCAGGTACCGTCTGACACAAGATTCTATGAAAATATACTTTGCTGGTTCAATTGCGGGAGGTCGTTCTGACCAAGCGCTGTATGTACAGATTGTTGAACAGCTTGCTGACTATGGCGAGGTACTTACGGAACATATCGGTAATTCTGAGCTATCGACGTACGGTGAACTTGGAAAAGGCATGACCGACAAACAGATTCACGATCGGGATGTCGACTGGCTCCTCTCGGCAGATGCCGTTGTGGCAGAGGTGACCGTTACGAGTATGGGAGTGGGGTATGAACTCGGGCGTGTTGCAGAGCGTGGTGACGTGCCCGTTCTTGCGTTGTATCGTCCGAGCGCTTCTGGTGAGCGAGGAAAGCCTTCTTCGATGATTGTGGGAAGTCGTGCGATTCAAACGACGGATTACGAAGACCTTTCCGAAATTCCGGCCATCTTTAATACCTTTTTTGCGAAATTTACGAAGTAGCATGTCTCAGTCATCACACACAGAGGAGGTAGAGGTACGTGTTTTTCTCACAGATGCAGAGTACTCGCGACTTGAGGGGTTCTTTTCTGAGAACGCTGAGTTGTTGTATGAAGACGAGCAAAAAACGCTGTACCTGAAAGGAAAGGAAGATCTTCGGTTGCAACAGGGGTTGCATGGTGCGCGACTCGTCTTAAAAGATGGTCGTGTACATGATCCTGCTCGGCAACGTGTTGAAGTGCCGTTTCCGCGAGAGTCGTTTCAGGAAGCGATCCGTATTATGGAGTTGGTTGGACGGCCAATTGATGTCGCGTGGTTCCGGAAGCGTAAGACGTATCGTTGGAATGACTTACATGTGACGCTCGATGATACGCGTGACTACGAAAAAGTACTGGAGTTTTCTCAGGATGCCACGCCAGAAGAAGCAGAGAGTGTGCGTGAGCAGATGCGTCAGAAATTGGCCGAACTTGATCTGACAGAAACACCGTTAGAGCGCGCGAACCGTGCGTACGAGAGTTACATTGAACGGAATCGTGTTCCGGAAGGAGGCGAAGTGATTCAGGCTGGGCGCGAATGTGTATGCGGGAAGTCCAGTACGATGCCGATCTGTGATGGAACGCATTCTGATATCGAATCTGGCGACGGGCCTAAAGTTTCGTTTGATGACTGGTTTGAGGAGGGGCATGACGATGATCTTCTGAAGAACGTTTAGGCATTGACACGCCTTCTGAATTCCTTCTAGATACTAGCTACGGAAGTTTTTTTTGGGGTGTTCTTTCTATACGCGCGTTCCGAGGGGAACGCTTGGGAGACGGCGATGGGAACTCAGTTGGTGCATCCGGATCTCATGGCTGGGTTTGTTCGCGCGATCGATGCGTGCGCCCGCCTGTATCAGACGCACGCGCGGGATCTCGCGTACGCTCATGGGAGGGCCTCGGAACGGGTCAATCCGATGGGCGACATGCCTTATCGGTTCGACGTTGAGACCGAGGCTGCTGTGTTAGCAGCGCTGAAGGCGACGAATTTCACCTTTGTGGTGACGTCCGAAGAGCACGGGCGGATGTGCCTGAATTGTGATGCTGAGACGCACGCGGAATTTCTGCTCGTGCTTGACGGGTGGGATGGGAGTTCGCATCGTCTCGCGCATTTCAAGCAGCACGGAAGTCTCGAGGGACTTCGTGGCGGTCCCATGTTCGCCGTCTTTGCCAAGGGTGTGCAAGCGCGCTACAAGGACGCGTTGCTTGCTGCTGTGGTTGAGCCTGGCATTCAGACGGCGCTGTTTGCGGTGGCCGGGCGGCGCACCTACAAGTTGCCGCTTCGTGAGTCGTTCTTGCGAACCCTTGCGGATCGGGTGGGTTCCGCTGGTCCACAGGACGTTTGGGAGGATCTGAACGACATCGTGCTCGGGCGCTCGGACGTCATATCTGAGCGTTTGCATCGATCGAGCGAGATCAGCGTCGATCTTGGCATCGATGGTGTTGCTCAGATCTTCGGGATCCTGCCCGGGTTCGTGGGTCGCGAGCCGATGCGGCGCGTGTTCTGGGATCGGCTGGAAGCGCTCGATTGTCCGCTGCAGCCTGTGGACCACGAGGCGTGCGTGACCAATCTGGCACGCTTGTTCTTGGATCATGGGAGCAGGCTGTTTTCCTGCACGGGTACGCGCAAGGGCAATCTTGAGCTGGCGGTTGCCTGGTTGCTGCTGGAACGCGCCGGCGGATGCATGCCCTACCTGTGGACCTCGTTCGGGAGTGCTGGGCTTTCTTCGCACTTCTTTGACGATCACCTCGTTCTCAAGTTCGCGCAGTATCGCCGGGTAGATGGCGAGATTCAAGACATCTGTCTTCCTGTGCTCTTCCTTGCGGCGGGTCGCACGGAAGCAGATGTTGTTGTGTCCTTCTTCGATCGGTGAAACTCGATTGAGAAGGACTTCTTTTTTTTGCTACGCTTCGCTACCGTGTATCTACACTGATTTACCTATTTGTATGTACGAAGCACAAGATTTTTCCTCCCTGTTGGGAACGACTGGGTTTTCTGACGAGGCTCTTCAAACACACTTTGGATTGTATGAAGGGTATGTAAAGAACACGAATAAGGTGCTCGAACTTCTTTCTTCGTTGGAGAAAGGGTCGTATGAGGCAGCCGAGGTGCGTCGCCGATTTGGCTGGGAGTTTAATGGGATGCGCTTGCATGAACTCTACTTCGGCAATATGACTTCCGAATCGCAAGATGGTCCAGAAGGAGACTTGTTGAAGGCGATTGAGCGCGACTTTGGATCTGTGTCTGCATGGGAAGAAGACTTTAAGGCGACAGGTGCTGCGCGTGGTATTGGATGGGCAGTGCTGTATGCAGACCCTGTTGCTGGCGGAAAACTCATGAACACTTGGATCAACGAGCATGATGGTGGTCACCTTTCCGGGGCAACTCCTGTACTGATCATGGATGTCTTTGAGCACGCGTTTGCGTTCGACTATGGTATGAAGCGCGGTGAGTACATCGACGCATTCATGAACGCAATCGACTGGAACGAAGCAGGAAGTCGACTCGCGTAATGGTGAACTAAAAAGCAGGAGCTCTAGTGCTCCTGCTTTTTTTTGTTGCTAGACGAAGAAGGTCACGGCTAAGACTCCGGAGGCAATGACAACTGACACAAGCATCATTGGGAAGCCGATTTTGAGAAACTGCATGAACGAAATAGGATGGCCTGACTTCTCGGCGATGCCCGCGGCTACGAGATTGGCAGATGCGCCAACGATCGCTCCGTTTCCTCCGAGTGCAGCCCCTGCAGCGAGTGCCCACCAGAGGGGAGTTATGTCGGTTCCGGCAATTGTTTCGAAGTCCTTCAAGACCGGGATCATGGTTGCTACAAATGGAATGTTGTCGACGAAACTTGAGAGAATGGCCGATCCACCAATGATGAGGAAGAAGGTTGGAATAATTTCCCCATCGGTAAGGTCGAAGATGGCATGCGCGACCCATTCAAGAACTCCCACGGCGGCAATCCCTTCAACGAGTACGAACAATCCCACAAAGAAGATGATCGTTGTCCATTCAACTTTCTCGAGAATGTGTTCGGGGTGCTTTCCTGAAATTACGAGCAGGAGAGCTGCGCCAGCAATCGCAATGATAGCTGGTTCCACATGAAGCTGTCCGTGCAGGAAGAAGCCTGCTAGTACGAGTGTGAGGACGATCAGGCTCTTAACAAGGAGTGGCGTTTCTTTCAGGCTTTTCTTTGGGTCGAATGAAAGAAGACGCTTGCAGTCTTTTGCGTCACATTGGAGCTTTTTGCGAAATACAAACAGATACAGTGGAAGCAAAATCGCTATGATGAGTAAAATGGGAGGTCCCATCACGACAAGGAAGTCGACGAACGATAGGCCAACGGCACTTCCGATCAAGATGTTTGGCGGGTCTCCGATAAGCGTGGCAGCTCCTCCAATATTTGAGAACAATACCTCCGGAAGAATAAAGTGGAGAGGGTTGAGTCGCAGGTTTCCGGTTATCACTAGCGTAATTGGAACGATCAACAGAATGGTCGTGACGTTGTCGAGAATGGCAGAAGAAAGAGCGGTGAGAATACAAAACCACGCCAAAATGACGATTGGTTTTCCTTTAGAGATGCGAGCGAGAGAAAACGCAAGGAATTCGAATACTCCTGTTTTTGTCATGAGGATCACAAGGATCATCATTCCGATAAGGAGGCCAATGGTGTTGAAATCGATTGCGTGCAATGCTTCGTCAAACGACACGATCCCTGCGACAACCATGAGAATTCCTCCAAACAGTGCAACAGAGGTTCGGTGTACTTTTTCTGAGATGATGACGGCGTAGCTCACCAAGAAAATCGTCAGGGCAAGAAAGAGGAGCATAAAGACAAGTTCAAACGTTGATGTTGGTATTAAAACTCACGCCCAATAATGTGGGCCATTGCCTTTTTGATGTCTGTGCGTGAAATTAGGCCGATCATTTTATGGTCAGGTCGATTGACGACAGGGATATAGAGAAGATTATCTTGTGCGGAGAATGCGACCGCCTTTTCCATCGTGTCATCTTCGTGCAGCCATCGCTCGTGTGGCAGGGGTTGCATGATGTCTTTGAGCGGGGTGTGCTCCGCGTCTTGGACCCATTCTTCAAACTGGTTTCCGCCCGCAAACTGTGCAAGATCTGCTTTTGCGTGTAGGTGGGCAGGTACAACAGCTTTCACTAAATGAAAGGACGTTAATACTCCAACAGGTTCGAGGTCTGTCTCGCTTTTTGTCACGATCATTCCGTTTGTTTGGTCGTCGAGTAGGCGTTCGAGTGCTTCACGAAATGTCACGTCTACAGGAATCGTCGCAACGTTCGTGCGCATGTAATCCTTGATCAGCATGGTGTTCGTCTATCTAAATTCAACAAGAGCGTACTCCTGTACGCTCTTGGTTCGCAATAGCTCCAATGGTGCACAACTCCTAACTGCTGAGTCGATCTGTGTAGAGTTGTTTGAAGGCACTTTCGTGTGCGGCGGTGAGTGCTGGGTGCAGTGTGTTGAGCTCTTCTTCTGTGAAGCGTTGCAGGACGTAGTCTGCCGTATCCATTTGCTCGGGACGTGTTTTAGAATCGATTCCTATGCGAACGCGCTTTAGTTCTTGTGTTCCGAGGTGTTGAAAGAGGGACTTCATGCCGTTGTGACCTCCAGACGAGGTTCCGGTGGTACGAATCTCTCCCAGGGGTATATCGATATCGTCGTACATCACCAGGAATTCTGTTGCGACGTCTACATCGTAAAAATCAACCAGGGCGCGAGCTGCTTCGCCTGAGAGATTCATGAATGTGGTTGGTTTGGCGAGGATCCACGTTT